>JAQCNR010000242.1 GCA_028274925.1 Halovenus sp. | reverse complement strand
AACGACCGATGACTGGCGCGTCTACGTCGTCTTCGACGTGTAAGTCCGGTCGCCATAGATACTGTAGCCATCAAATGGTGTAAAATGGCACTCTGTGCCAACAGCGCTTTGTTCGTCGGCGCCGTAACTGAAAGTGATGTCACACACGCAGCACTGTCCAGCCGCCGAGAGCGGCCCCCAGTCGCTCCACGAGCGGCGCAAGGCAGTGCTCACCTGTCCCCGCTGTGCCCACGCAAGCCCTCCCGATGGTGACTGGCGCACGCAGCACTGTGACCGCGGTACCGAACTGCGCTGTCCCGACTGCACGACGGTGTTGACGGTCCACGAGCAGTTCGCTGACAGCGATACACCGAAGTAGGCCAGTCCCTAACGAGCAGTTGTGACTGACCCGCCACCACGCCGCGAGCGCGGCGACGCCGGCCAACCCCTCCGTTCGGACGGCGGCGACCCGATCAAAGCGTTCGAGCGCAAGCAGTTGCTCGAACGAATCGAGCGCGAGAGCGCTACCGTCGGCGCGTCAATCCCCGAGCAGATCACGATCCAAGGCGAACAGATCAATCTGCAGGAGTTCGTCTTCGAGATTCGCCGTCGCGACACCATCCCTTCGGGCGAGCGCGAACGCGTCGAACAGGCAAAGAAAAATCTCCGCCGTGAGCGCCTGCAGCGCAAACAGCGCATCGAGGACGAGCCAATCACCTACGAAGAGGCCGACCGTCTCACGGAGGCAATCATCGGCATCGACCGCGCGCTGAACGAACTCGAATCGCTCGGCCCCGTCGATATCGAAGGAGAAGCACAGGCACAGGAAGCCGCCGACCGCAAGCGCTGGATGAAGTTTCTCCAGAAAGCGCTGGGTCACGCTGACGACAACAGCGGCCACGGCGTCAGTGGTCGTGGTCGCTAGACCAGCGACTCGACCATCCCGCTCACGTAATCGAGTTCGTCCTGATTGACGCCGTGGCCCATTCCTTCGTAGATGCGCGTCTCGACATCGCCGTTCAGTTGCTCGACCACTGTCGCCGTCGTGTGGACACGCTCTTCGGGAATGTGTGGGTCGACGTCGCTACAGCCAAGGAAGGCCGGCGTTTCGTCCAGGTCACCGTCGTAGTCGTCAGTGTTGATCGTCTCGCCGATCAGCCCGCCGCTCAGTGCCACGACACCGCCGTAGCGGGTTGGATTGCGTGCGACGAACTCGCTGGCGAGACAGGCCCCTTGCGAGAACCCAAGGACGATGATCTGGTCGGTCGGGATGTCGGCCTCATTGGCGCGGTCAACTGCTGACTGGATGGCCGACAGGCCGGAGGTTCGGCCGGGTTCGTTGCGCTCGACGGGTGCGGTGAAGGGGTTGGGATACCAGGTGTTGCCGGCAGCCTGTGGGGCCAACAGCGCGAGGCCGTCGTGGTGGAACTGCAGGCCAGTCTGTGCGATACTCCGGGCAGTCGCGCCGCGGCCGTGGAGCAAAATTGCGGCTGCCGAGGCGTCAGCGAGGTCTGTCCCGGCGGCAACGAGTTGCTGGTCGCCGTGTGGGTCGTCCTGATTACGATGTGGATTACGCATTGACACAGTATTGGCGGCCCGGCGGGATAAGCGCCACCGCGACGGCGACCCAACCAGATGACACCACTGTCACTGCTCAGGTCTTGCCGATGGCAGTGAGCAAGGAGAGAAAGAGAATCATCGGCAGTTGGCAGAACAGCAGCACGATGAGCAAGATGTCGAAGGAGAGGTCGGGGCCGAACCGGAACAACGCCTCCGGAACGAGCCACCAGGCTGTCGACGCAAACAGAAAGGAAAGTGCAACCAGTATCGAGAGGAGGTCAGTCGGCGCAGCCAGAAACTGGTTGTACCGGCTCACGCCCTCGCTCGCCAGCACGAGCGCCGTGAGAACGACCAGTCCGGCAGTGCCGACGACGGCGACTAGCACCACGTCGACGGTGCCGAGTCGGTCTCGAACCGCAGAGAGGACCGCTTGATTGAGCGCCAGAAACGGGACCAGCGAGAGGAACAGGTATAGCGTCGTGAACACCACAATATCTCGGTACTGGCGACTCATACGTACACTCTGGTAGCGGGGGTTATGTATGTTTTATTGCCAGAGATCCCGGTACTGATACCGCCGGCACTTCTAGGAGGAGTATGACCACAGCACAATCCAACACCGAGCGTGACCGACGGCTAGTGACTGACGGCGGCGGCTACGCCGAGGAACTCCGCGCCAACCGTGCCGAGAAAGACGAGTTCTTTGCTGACCATCCGCAATCGCCGATTCCACCCGAAAAACGCGAGGAGTTCGACGGACTAGCGTACTTCGACCCCGACCCCGAGTACCGCGTCGAGGCAACGGTAACAGTCATCGACGACCCCGAAGAGGTGGAGATGGAGACCTCCGACGGCCGGCAGATTACGTACCGGCGACCGTTCCGCTTCGAGTTCGAGATTGACGGCGAGACGTACGAACTGAGCGGCTACCGGCGCGACGACGACGGCCCGATTTTCGTCCCGTTCCGTGACAAGACGACCGGCCAGCAGAGCTACAAAGACGGCCGGTACATGGAACTCGAACACGAGGACGAACCGACTGACGGCACGACCATCGATATCGACTTTAATCTCGCGTACTCGCCGTTCTGTGCCTACAGCGAGACCTTTTCGTGTCCGCTCCCGCCCGAGGAGAACTGGCTCGATACGACGATTTCCGCCGGCGAGCGAGCGCCGCCGCTAGAGTGAAAACTGGAACCCATTTACGGCCGCCGCCCGTACCGAAGATAGATGGACGGGGTCCGGTTTCGGCCGGCACGGGGAGAGGACGCACGGGCTGTGCTCGCTATCAAGCGAGCAGCAATCGACGGAATCGACGATAGCGCCTACACCGACCAGCAACTGTCGGCGTGGCAGCCCGAACAGAGCGCAGCCTCTGACTTTCGCCGGGCAATCGAGAGTGACACATTCGACGTGTTGCTCGCCGAAACTGACGGTGAACTGGCCGGCTACGGTGTGCTCAACACCGAGGACGACCGCATCGACGCGGTGTTTGTCGACCCCTCATACGCCGGCAACGGGGTCGCGTCGTCGCTGGTCCGGCAGTTCGAGTCCCGCGCCCGAATGCGTGCAGTACCGGAGTTGACTATCGTCTCCTCGCTGAACGCGAAGGGGTTCTACGAGTCGCTGCAGTACTGGGATTTCGGCCGAAAGACACGACAGATCGACGGCGTCGATATCGAGTTCGCGATCATGCGAAAGCAGTTTCAGGCGAACTAATCGAGCCCAAAGATTCAGAACCCCTCCAGTCGTTGTTCCGGCAACCGGATGGCGAACACGTCACTCGATTCCATTTCCGTGCTGTATGTCGGCCGAGACGAGACTGCGGCAGACACGCTCGTCACCGCGCTCAGAGAGGCGAACGAGCTATTCGAGGTGGAAACTGTGTTCTCGACAGCGACTGCTGTCGAATTCGTCGAATCGAACCACGTCGACTGTATCGTGTCACGGTACGAGTTGCCGGGCGCTGATGACGGCATCGCGTTGCTCGAACAGCTCCGCAACCAGCGAGTCTGGCTGCCGTTCGTGCTCGTCCCGGGCGATGGTATCGATGTTGCCAGCCAGGCCGTGGCAGCTGATGTCGACCGCTACGTCAAGCGGACAACGCCGGAGGAGACGGCCACGCAACTGGCGACAGCGATCACGGCCGTTGTCGAAGAGTACCGACCCAGCGCCGACCTTGTCGACCGGATGACCGACGCCTTTCTCGCCGTCGACGACCAGTGGCGGATCACCTACCTCAACCAGCGGGCCCGCGGGTTGGCTGCCGACGCAGTCGACGGTGAGGCGGCGCTTCGCGGGCAGTCGATCTGGGAGTCGATTCCTGGCCTCACCGACACCGAGTTCGAGGACAACTGCCGGCTGGCACTGGACTCACAGGAGACCCGGTCGTTCGAGAGCTACTACGAACCGCTCGACTGTTGGTTCGATATTCGGCTGTTTCCCTCCCCAACCGGGCTCTCGATGTACTTCTACGAAATCACCGACCGCCGGGAGTACGAGCAGGTTCTCGAAGGCCGCGAGCGGGTGCTTCGGGACATCTACAGCATCATCTCGGACAAAGAGAAGGCCTTCGAGCACAAGGTCGAACAGTTGCTGGAAATCGGCCGCGAGGAACTCGGAATGACCTACGGCAGCCTCTCACAGATCGACGAAGAGGAGTACACGCTGGCTGTCGTCGCCGGTCCGGACCACGAGATGATCGCCGAAGGAACGACCGTCGACCTCAGCGAGACAAACTGCCAGCGCGTTGCCCAGACTGGCGAGCGCCTCGCACTGACCGATACCGCCGAGGAGGCACCCGACCTGACCGAGCGATTGGTCTACGAACTTGGCGTCGAAACCTATCTTGGCACACCAATTTTTGTGGACGACGCCGTCGAAGGAACGTTTTGCTTCTACGACTTCGGCACCCGTTCGGAGCCGTTCTCCCAGTGGGAGATGACGCTGGTCGACCTGATGGGAAGTTGGGTGAGCTACGAGCGCGAGCGCGAACACCAACAGGCCGAACTCGAACGCGAACGCAACCGACTTGAGGCCGTTGCAGGGACACTTTCACACGACCTCCGGAACCCGCTGACGACGGCGAGTCTCCGGCTCGAACTCGCCGCCGAAGAGTGTTCGAGCGACCACCTCGACAAGCTCGAAACATCACTGGAGCGAATCGACGAACTCATCCAGAACACGCTCTCGATGGCTCGGCTCGGCACCGACGCGCTCGACCCGAAACGACTCCAGCTGGAAGTCGTTGCCAACCGAGCGTGGGAGACTGCCGCGTCACCGGCGGCGACGCTCGAACTCGACGACGGACTGGGAGCCATCATCGCCGACGAGAGCACGCTCCAGCAGTTGTTCGAGAACCTCTTTGCGAATGCTGTGGAACACGGAACAGCAGACGCTGCTGACCTCGTCGTCCGGGTCAGCCAACTTGACGACGGCTTCGCTGTCGCCGACAACGGCTCGGGACTGCCAGACGAGAGTCAGGCTGAGATTTTCGAGCGTGGCTACTCTACCGACGACACCGGCACTGGATTTGGACTCTCGATTGTCGAGCGCATCGTCGACGCTCACGGCGGCGAGATTACTGCAACAACCAGCGAGTCTGGCGGCGCACGCTTCGAGATTCGAGGGCTTCCGAGTGCGCTAAATACTGTGGACGGCCACGTCTTCGGGTAACTCGGCGAATACCTCCGCCGACCAGCCGTCGTGAACGACCGTCAGGTCGGTGTCGGGGTTGGCCGCCGCCAGCCGCCGGATACCTCGCACGGCGGCCTCGTAGGCAGGTCGTTCCAGCGCGTCAGGACGACCGGCCGTGAGCGGATACACGTCCGAGAGTGCGGGCGGAACAGGCCCGAATGGCGGAACCAGTCGCCAGCCATCGCCCGGCGAGCCAACACTCAGTCGCAGTTCGTCTGGCGCGTCGAGTCGCCCCAGTCGCTCGTGGTGACGACGGACCTCCGGACGGCGCGCGCTCTCGCCGGAGACGTAGAAGAAAGCGTCCTTGGCTGTGGGGTCAGTCTGGCGGAGTTGGTCGGCGTAATGCAGCAGCGTCCGGTAGCCGTCGAGCATCGCCGGGTGGCCGCGGGCGCGGGTGTCGACGAGTTCGAGCAGATTGCCGGAGCGGATTGCTTGCCTGACTCGCCGAATCTCGGCGAAACTCACCGCGAGGTTGTGCTCGGCGAGCAGGCGGTGGCGCTCGTCTTCGCTGGCCGCGCGCAGGTCTGCGGGCGTGTGCTCCAGACAGACTGAACACGAGCAGGGGAACTGTTCGAGTTCCTCGAGATGTTCGGTGCCCCGGACAGTGAGATAGCGCTCGTCACGAGCATACAGCGCGTAGGCCGCGGAATCAAAGAGGTCACAGCCAATAGCGGCCGCCAGCGCGAACATCATCGGATGGCCAGCGCCGAACAAGTGGACCGGTGCGTCCTCGCCTAACCCGCGTTTGGCTGCGGCGACGATGTGCACCAGGTCGTCGAAGCGGTACTCGTTCATCAGCGGCACCATCGCGCCGACCGGAAAGAGGTCGAGGTCGGTTGCGTAGGCCTCTCTCGCGGCACGCTGGCGAATATCTAGATGAGTCGAGCCCTGAATCGGCGCGGACACGAGCATCTCACCAGTGTCGACAGTCTCGGCGAGTTCGTTTCGCTGCTGGGTGGTGCGCTGTTCCTCCTCGGCTTGCTCGCGAGGAACGTCGGGCGGTGTCGGAATATCGATTGGCGTGCCGATGTCGGAGCCAATCTGCTGTTGGAACTGCAGAATTTCCTCGGTCGTCACGTCGATTTCGCCGTACTCGGCGAGTTGGAAGGAGCCAGAGTCGGTCATAATCGCGCCAGAGAACCCGAGCAGGTCGTGCAGGCCCTCTTCGAGGGCTGGCTCGCGGAGTTCGTCGCTGCCGTGGAGCACGTAGCTGTTCGTGATGAGAATCTCCGCGCCGAAGGTCGATTCCAACTCAGCGGGCGGCACCGTCTGGACGTGGGGGTTGACCACCGGCAACAGCGCCGGCGTCTGGATTGTCGTGTCCGCCCGCGGCACATCCAGTCGTCCGAGTCGTCCGGCACTGTCGTAGCGCTGTATCTCGAAAATCTCTCTCATTGGGTGCCTCCGGCACGTCGGCACATCAGTCCTCACCCGTCTCGATGACGATTCGGTCGCGGTCGATTGCGAGTCGGAACGTCGGGACAGTTTTCCGGACGCGCTCGACCAGTCCTTTGTCGGTCAGTGTGTGCAGCGCCGAGCGCACCTCGTCGACTGACGTGTCGGTGCCGGTGTCTTCGATGTCGTGCAGCGTTGCAACGACACTCTGTGGGTCCTCGTCCGGACCCGGAAGGATTGCGATAATTGCTTTTTGTAATGCAGTTCCCGTGACCGAGCGCTCGCCACCCGTGTCGCCGTCGCCGACGAGTGCTTCGGCCTCCGGCGTTGCACAGATCATCGAGTCCTCGTCGCGATAGTAGTACTCGCCGAGTTCGGATTCGAGGTACTGGTGTACCTCGCTGCCGCTGTCCATCCCCCACTTCTCTTGGAGGTCCGCGTTCTTGGTCGGCTGAAGTTCGACCACGTCCGCGAGACGCTCCGTTGCCTCCTCGGAGAGACTCATTACCCTCTGTACTCGGTAGCTTCTAAAGCGAGTTGTGATTTGGTTCGCCGACACCGCCAACAATGTTCCCCATTCGTTCCCAGTGACTCCCCTTCCAGAAATGTTGTTCACAGGCCCGACACTGCCAGATTGGGTCGATATCGTCGGGAGCGTGGTCTGGTCGCTGCTCCTCGTCCCCGAGTGTTCGCACCAGCCCGTTGCAGACGCTGCAGCGTTGTGGCTCCTCAGGGAGTTCGATTGGAATCCCATGCGCAACGAGTTCCGCGAGTTGGTCCGCAACGTCGCGGGTTTCGAGCAAGAGTGCGCCGTCGGTTCGGGTGGCCAGTTCTCTGTCACGGGTCACCAGCCGTCGCTGCTCAGATTCGGCGTACTGTTTGAGTGCGTCGTCGGCCTCCATACCCTCGTCTAGTGCGTACACCGTGTCGTAGCCACAGAGCCGCAGATAGGTCGCGAGTTTCCCCAACATCACGTCGAGGAGGAACTGCTCGTCGTTCATTGCGCCAGAAATGCCTGCAGGTCCTCAACCGAGCGCGTATTGAGCACATCGCCAGTCTCGGCCCAGCCACGCCGGGCGGTGTGGACGCCGTACCGGCAGTACGCGAAACTCGCGGGGTCGTGGGCGTCGGTGTCGATGACGATAGTCGCACCTGCCTCGAGCGCCTGTTTGACGGCGTGGCCCGACAGGTCCAGTCGGCCGGGGTTGGAATTGACCTCCAGCGCAGTGTCGTGGTCGGCGGCGACCGACGCCAGTCGTTCAATGTCGATATCCATCCCCTCGCGGCGGTTGAGTCGCCGGCCCGATGGATGCCCAAGAATGTCGGTCTCGGGATGGCGAGCGGCCTCGGCGAGGCGTTCGGTCCCGTCACCAGAGAGGTCGCTGTGTGGTGCGGCGACGACCAAATCTAGTTC
>JAQCNR010000229.1 GCA_028274925.1 Halovenus sp. | reverse complement strand
GCCTACCCACTACAGTGGGGGCCATCCGTCACGAGTCGGACAGCGTCAGCTAGACGTTCCAGCTGGCTTGGCTCACCAGCGGCGGCAATCTGTGCACAGGTTTCTTCCGAGAGGCGGCTCGTCCGGACGCCCTGCAGCTTGTCGCGGGTGCGACTGACGTTGAGCACGAACACGTACTCCTCGGCTTCTGGGAACTGAGCGAGGCTGCCAACAGCTGGCCACACGTCACCCGACAGTGCAGCGTCGTCGGCCACGGGTGCCCGCTGGTTGCTGGCATCGTCTACAACCCCGGGCTTGCCCTCTACAGATGAGTCGTCGGCGGAGTCCGCAGACTGCTGGTCGCCTCCCGTATCTTCCTCGTGACAGCTATCGCCGCCACGATCCCGGTAATCAACCCGGGCTTCACTCCCAGCGACGACATCGAGCAGGAACTGGTAGGCCTTGGCGCTGCGTTCTTTCGTTCGAATCGTGCGAGCAGTCACGCCGACGACTTCGCCGATTTCCGTACTGCTCGTCACTCTTGGAACACGCCGGTTGTAGCGACCGCAGTAGCCTCTTCGAACGCCACCTGTTCACACTCAACTCCTCTATGCATTGCTCCGCGAGATTGCTGCAACATCGTAGTCACAGAGTGCTGGAGATCCTGCTACTGCAGTTCTTCTGCGAGAGCATCGACCGCTTTATCAACGAGATCGCTTTCCAGACGGCCTTGCCAGAAATCAATATCCTCGTGGTCAATCGATTGAACACCCCACGGAACAATCCGACTCTGGTCTGGCGTTCCACCGCGAAGCCAACTTTCCTCAGGAATGTCGATGAGTCCGTCCATCCAGGATTTTGTCGTGAGCGTCACCGCAATGTACTGCTCGCCGTAGAATGGGCGCCCTTCGTGGTTTGAGAGAATTAACCAGGGGCGGGCAGCTTCTTCACCTTTGAATGGGTCAGCGCCGAAGACAATGTCTCCCCGCTCAAAAACCGGGGCTGGCTCATCACCAGTCACTGTTCGTCTGTCACACTTGGATGTGGCTTGCTAGACGCGTGTTCGCGCCACGACGCCCTGTCTTCCTCACCAATTTGCTCGTTGAATAAGGTGGTGGCTCGCTCGTAGCCGCTGTACCCGTCGAGTCGATCGGTATCATCGGTCACGGCCCAGTACGTTGCCTTGTGTTCGACGAGACTGCGGTCCTTTAACCGCGAGAGTGCGGTGCTTACGGCACCCTCGTCGATGCCGATCTGCGAGGCGATTTCGCGCGCCTTGAACGCGCGGTCCGGGTGGGCAGCGAGAAACCCGAGCACTTGGTCAGGGATGGACAGTTCCTCGAGTTCATCCTCACTCGTATTTTCGAAGGTTTCTCGATCGATTGACATCGTTGAGTGGATATACGGCGACTATCGTAAAAAGCGTTAAGACTGAAAGCTATGAAACTGATGAATACAACGAGACTGAATCAGCTACCCACCGCTGGATGACATCCTCCGCGCCGTAAACGGCTCGGTTTCCTCCGTGGGAGTCTCAGCCGGTCTAAGAGTCCCCGGAAGCAACATTCCCGTCACGGTGGACGGTACTCGGGTCTGTGCGCTGTTCTTTGGGACTTTCCCTCGCGGGGGAGTGTGGTGACTCCGACCAGTTGTGGTCGTCCCACTCGAACCGCACGGGCCGTGCCATCGGCCTGACTGCCTGTTCTGTCTGCCGTCTCAGGAACGTTTCTGACGCTGTGAGGTCGGCGTGCCCCTCGAACCCACACGGACAGGTGAGTGTGTCCCGATGCCGTGTCGTTCGCTCTGTCGAACCGCACTGCGGGCACTCTTGACTGGTCCACGCTTCCGACCGCACTTCCACCGAGATACCGTATTCCTCGGCGGTACACGCCAGCCGCTCGGTGAACTGCTTGAACGCCCAGAAGTTGTGGGTCTTGGCGTTCGTTTCGACCGACCAGTGCGTCTCCAGCACGTCGGTCAACCCGCCGATATACACCGTGTCCACGCCCTCAGCGTACAGCCGTTCCAGCAGGTCACGACACAGTGCCTCTTGGGCGTGGTCACGGCGACGGGTCCGCTTGCGGTACAGTCGCCGGATACGCTCGCTGCTGTATCGGCCCTCCCGTAGCTTGGACTGCAATCTGGCGATTTCTCGTGTCGTCTCACGGAATCGCCCGAACAACTCACGGCCTTCGTACAGATATTGCTCGCCGGTCGTCGTGGTACAGGCGACGAGATTGTTTGCACCGATGTCTAGAGCGGCCGT
>JAQCNR010000281.1 GCA_028274925.1 Halovenus sp. | reverse complement strand
CACCCGTTCCCGACAGTGCGTCGGTGACGCCCAGGTCACGGAAGTGTTTCTTGTTGGTCCCCTTATCGGCCAGTCGGTACGGCGAGAACGCTTCGGGTTCGTTGGAAGCGGCGAAACAGAGCAACCCGCTCGGTCCGTCGTCGGGTCGGTTCACCTGTACCGAATCGAGTACGTCGTCGTGCAGCGCCGACATGGCCTCGTAGCGCTCCCATTCATCGAAGATCTCTGCCACCTTCTCGAAGGCCTCGTACATGTCGTAGTAGTTGTAGTCGTGCCACTCGTCGGTGCGTCGGAAGACGGTGTTGCCGACGAATGGGCCGACGTTCGACGCGACATCCTCGACAGCGGACTCGTCGAGGCCGAAAAAGGAGTTGTTCAGCAACCACTCTGGGTCCGTCAGATGAACGTCGTTGTCGAGTTCGTAGTACAGTTCGCTGTCGATACCGTCGTTGTATAGCTCCGTAATCTCGCTCTTGTCGACGCTCACGCCGTCGAGTTCGTCGTAATGCTCCGTGTGGTACCGGGACTTGACACCGACTGCAGTCAACCCGTCGGCCTGACCGAGTGCGACGCCCATGTCGGCGTACCCCGGGAAGTACGAAGCCCACGTCTCCGGCACTGAGTCGAAGCTAACCGTCCCGACTGGCTCCATGGTGACGCTGTAGCCCTGCTCACCCGACTCCTTGGATGGCTCTGAATCGGCCGTACAGCCAGCCAGTGCGCCGCCAGCGAGCACTGCTGTCCCACATTTGAGTGCCGACCGTCTCGTTACCGTCTCGCCTGTCTCAGTCTGCTGCATAGTCTTCGGTCAGCCTAAACCATTAAGTCTGTTTCGAAGTTTAGGAGGCCCTAAAAATGGGGTGATGACGACGCTGTCCATCGAATCGACGGACTGGATTCAGTCACCACGGGCGCGCTGGCGGGCAGTTTCGGCGTCCTCGCCCCGCAACACTGACTCGACGAACAGTTCGCCGGCGCGGTACGAGGACCGGACCATCGGCCCGCTGGCACAGTACAGGAAGTCGAGTTCTTCCTCGGCGATTTGCTGGTAGGTATCGAACACGTCGGGATGCACAAAGTCACTCACTTCGAGATGCGAGCGAGAGGGCTGGAGATACTGCCCGAAGGTGACGATATCGGTGCCGACACTGCGGAGGTCCCGCATCGTCTGGTAGACTTCGTGGTGATACTCGCCGACGCCGAGCATAACGCTCGTCTTCGTGTAGGCGTCGCTCTCTCGGGCGGCCTGTTCGAGTACCGACAGCGACTGCTCGTACCCCGCTCGCCGGTCTCGAACCGGCCACTGTAGGCGCTCGACTGTCTCGATATTGTGCGCGATTACGTCGGGTTCGGCGTCGATAATCTTCTGCACGAGTTCCGGTTCACCCTGAAAGTCCGGAATCAGCACCTCGACGAGGGTTTCCGGGTCTCGGCGCTTGATTTCTCTGATCGTCTGTGCGAAATGTCCCGCCCCCTGGTCTTCGAGGTCATCCCGGTCGACAGAGGTCAACACGACGTAATCGAGGCCGATTTCGGTGACGGCACTGGCGACGTTTTCGGGTTCGTCTTCGTCGAGTGTCTCCATCCCACCAGTCTGGACATCACAGAAGTTACAGCCTCGCGAACAGCGGTCCCCCATCAGCATGAACGTCGCCGTTCCGGCGCTGCCGTCCGCGCCGGACCAGCACTCGCCCATGTTCGGGCACGAGGCCTCCTCACAGACCGTGTGCAGGTCGTGGTCGCGGAGTGTCTGCTTGATTTCGGTAAACCGCTCACCCGACGGCGGTCGCATCTTCAGCCACTCGGGCTTGCGCGAACGACTCATATGTTATTCTTCGGTGCTGGAGACAAAAAACTGCGGCTCCCGGCGACGCGCTACCAGTACGCTGTTCGGTCCCAGGTTTCCCAGGGGCGTCCGATGGCGATGAAGACGCCAATTGCGCCGATGAACGCAACCAGTGTCGCGATTGCCGGCACAGAGTACGGTGTCGACCCCAGAAACAACTCGTTGCTCGTCGCAAGACTCGCCAGAATCCCGCCGAGGCCGACGGTAATGAGAAGCACCGCCGCCCCGCCGAGAATTCGCATCTTGTCCATACTTCTCTTCTACGTTGGGGGATACAAAAGGACAAGGGAATCCGGCGGCTACTGCCCGCTATGACGACAGTTGTTGTCCTCGCTACGCCACCCGTACCCGAGTGTGTCCCGACGCTGTTGCCCGAGGCTGACGCCGAGCGCAACTGCGCGCTGTACCGCGCGATGCTCGCCGATGTCTGTGCGACAATCCAGCACGGCGAAGCTGACCTCCTCATCAACTACGCTGACCCCAACACAGTCCCGGACGGCGTCGACCCGGAGGAATCTGTCCGGGAACTCCTTGCAGCAGAACTCGACGACCCCAACGCTGTCCGGTACGAGGTACAGGCCGGTTCTGATGACGCCAGTCGCATTGGCAACGCAATCACTCACCTCCTCGACACCGAAGAGATTCCAACCGCGGCCTTTGCCCGCCCGAGCGCGCTGTTTCTGCGTCGCGAGCACATCGGCACGACGGCGATGCAACTCCGGACGAGCGATGTTGTGATTGGTCCATCGACTGACGGTCGGATTGCGTTCGCTGCCTTCGGCGCGCCTGTGGATTTCACCGACGTATTCGAACCGCCGGCAGTCGAGACGCTCACCGAGCGTGCTTGCAGTGCCGACCTCGACGTCTCATTTCTTCCAACGACGCCGCTGTGGGAGCGCCCGTCGGACCGCCAAACTGCGGTCGCAACACTTCGTGCGAGAGTCCGCGCTGGCGTGCTCGTCCCCGACCGCACGGCCAAACTCGTCGCAGACTGGGACCTCGCTGCACTCGCCGACTCCTGAGCTCACCCCATCTGTTCGCGGCGTTTGTCGAGGAGTTTCTCGGCCTGCTCGAAGGATTCTGCCTTTGCAACGGCGTACTCTTCTTCGTCTTCGCCAGCGCGGTCGAACTGCATCTGCCCGGTCGTCGACTCGGAGACAACGCGAC
>JAQCNR010000189.1 GCA_028274925.1 Halovenus sp. | reverse complement strand
GATGGCAAGGTGGCGAGTAATCTCAGTCAACAGAACTAAGTCACCTCGAAAGAGTGGTCTAACCGGATAGAATACCGATGCAACCTTTGGCAACCGGCTTCAACCTGATTCCGGAGAATTCGAGGGTCTCAGAGCCTCTTAGCTGTATTCCCGCCAACGATAGCCACACTGTTTGCATTTAAAAAATCGCGTCGGCGGTTCGTCGGCGGAGCCAGTTTGTTTGATCGTGTACCACGCGACCCCGTGGCCGCACTCGTCACAGTGTACGCTGTCGTCGGTCGGTTTCCCCTCGAAGTTTGCTCCTTCCTCCGTTTCGATCAACTCGTCTCCGGATTGCTCGGTTGTGCTGACGAACGATTCGTCGGCGTCCTGCTCTGCGCTGGTTCCACAACTGGTACAGACCATGACGCCGTCTTCTTTTTTCATCATCGACCCGCAGTCGTCACAGAATTGCATATCTCTGTGTAGGGTCCGTCACGAATTAATACTGTTCTGCTCCGGATTACAGGTCGGCCGTGAGGAACTCGCTGGCCCGAAGTGCAAGCGCCGCGATGGTCAGCGTGGGGTTGGCCGACCCGACTGTCGGAAAGACGCTGCTGCTCACACACCAGAGGTTTTCGACATCGTGGGTGCGCAGTTGCGGGTTGACGACGCTCTCGCTCGGGTCTGCGCCCATCCGCGTCGTGCCCATGTGGTGTGAGAGGTAGTTCGGGTCCGCGGGGTCAGTCTGGCGTGTCACCTCTGCTCCTGCGGTTTCGAGAATCTCTCGCTGGATAGCCAGCGCTTCCTCGGCGGTTTCTGTGGCATACGACCCGACGCCGAAGGAGACATCTGGGACTGGATTGCCGAACTCGTCCGTCTGGCCGTCGTCGAGTGTGACGCGATTGGTTCTGTCGGGCAGCATCTCGACGTTACCGCCAATCCAGAACGTGTTTGTCTCGGTGTCGATTCCGTCGAGCAAGTCCTCGCCCCACTCCGTTCCGCCGAGTGCCGTCCCCAGTCCATCGAGCGAGGAGGTGTCCGGTCCCGACAGCGCGTGCTCGACCGGAGACGCTGGCTGTGGGTTGCCGAACTTCAGGAGAATACTCCCCGGTGGCCCGTCCGCACCCTCGTAGAACTGCTCGCTGATGCGGGTGAGAAACCGGACCGGTTCGGGGTTGGTTTCGCTGTCGATTCTGGCCGTCGTCCGCACCCCCGGATGCTCCATGAAATATCGCCCGACGAGGCCACTTGTGTTCGCCAGTCCGTCGGGATAGTGGCTGGATTCAGAGAGCAACAGCAATCGGGGCGTCTCGACGCCACCCGCAGCGACGACGAACTGCTCGGCGGTCTGGCGGTACCGTGTTCCATCTGGCGTGACGTATCTGGCGGCTTCGACGCTCTCCGTCCCGTGTTCGAGGTGTTCGACCGTGACCCGAGAGATAACCTGTGCGCCTCGTTCCTCGGCGGTTCCGATGTGGACATCGCCGCTGTATTTCGCGCCGGAGGGACAGACCGGGATACAGGTACCGTAGCCGACACACTGACTTCGGCCGTCGTAGGGTTCGGTGTTGCGGGCCTGCGGACACGGCCGCATCGAGATGTCGAGTTCCTCGCAGGCGTCGGCATACATGCCGTCGGCGTGTGTCGCCGGGAACGGGTCCATCGGGTACGGCTCTGTTCGCGGCGGCCCGTTACCCTCGTCGTTGCCGACAATTCCGAGTTCGCGCTCGGCCTGGGCGTAGTACGGCCGGAGGTCGTCGTAGCTGATTGGCCAGTCGGTCGCGACGCCGTACCGCGAGTCCATCTCGAAATCCCGCGGATGCAGTCGCGGTGTCGTCCCAAGCCAGTGCAGCGTCGTTCCGCCGACACCTTTCACGCGGCGCTCGTTGAGTGCGTACTCGACATCGCCGGAACTGCTGAATCTGTCTCGTGGCCCGCCCATGTTCCAGATTTCGCTGTCTGTGTGTTCCGGTCTGATGGCCTGCTCCATCTGTGCGAGTCGGTCGTCGGGGTCGAATCGCTCGCCGCTTTCGAGGACGACCACGTCAGCCCCTGCTGCGGCCAGTTTCGCGGCGACAACGCCGCCAGCCACTCCGGCCCCGACGACACAGACATCAGCCCCCGAAACCGGCCTTCTGTCGACGCCGCTCATTGCTCGCCCTCCGGCGGTCGAAACAGCGATTTGTATCCGCCGGGGTGGCCCGTCGGGTTCTCGATACCGACAAGTTCGCTCCCGAGCGGCGAGCTGAACAATGCGTAGAGCGTGCTGTTGACCAACTGATAGCGAATCCGCTCCGGCACTGAGCCGTCTGGATTCGACTCGACGCGCCCGACACCGAGTCGCGTGAGCGTGGCCGTGCGGTCTCCTTCGGACAGTGCTGTAAACCGCTGGCCAGTGTGTCGCTTTGCGCCTTCGTTCAGTCGTGCAGTCGCTTCTGCGATGGCTTCACGACGCTGCTGGCTCTGGCCGTCAACGTATGTCCTGACGAACGCTCTCGTTGCCGTTACCTCGTCAGGATAGACTGTTTCTGCCACCGCATGAACTGTCCCAATCACGTCGCTGTCGGCGGCTTCGCCTGCCCCTTTGGACTCGCTCGCAAGCAGTCCAGCCGTTCCGATTGCAGCCCCAGACCCCAGCGCTACGAGCGCGTCACGCCGCGTGAGTTCACGCGTCACGGTTCCGCTGGCACCTCCGTGGACAACGAGCGACGCCGTAGTACCGTCTGCGGGATGTACGTGACTGCGAGCGTCGCGATAGCCAGCCCGCCGCCGAGTATTTGGACTCGCGGCCCGCCACCGAGCAGACTTACTGTCGTCGCTGCCACAAACCACACTCCCGGCAGGCCAACAGCAGTGAGAAACCCGACAGAGCGACGCCTGAACTGTGGCTCGGTCTCTCGGGACCAGTCGGCCGCTGCTGCCGCGGCGAACAGCGCAACGCCGACAACGACTGTCGACCGGACGAACACTCCAACCTCGGCTATCGCTACTGCATAGAACGGACTCCCCCAGCCAATGACCGCGCCCCAAGCGAGTACTGAGGCTGCACCTGTCGCGGCGACGAGGGCAACGATACCACTGTCGAGCCAGCCCTGTCCTGAGCGAAATCCATCGCTGGTTCCCGCGGACAACACGCCCCACAGTTGTGCACCGATCAGGGTTGGGCTGCCGTACGCGACGATATCGAAAAGACTCCACCACGACAGCGCCCGGAGCGCACCGCCCAGCGCAACGCCACAGACGACGCCGACGACAGCCGGCAATCCAAACAGGATGCCCAACGGAGCGGCGAGGCCAGCGACCACGTCGAGTGGGCCCAGCGGAGTGGGTAGCGTGCCGACTGCGCCGGCCCCGACAGCAACAGCGGTACAGCTACCGAGAGCGCAGAGGACGGCGTCGCGGGAAATCCCAGACACGCGCTTCGATTCTGTGTCGCTGTGAATATACGTTGTGGTTGTCACTCCCGGACCGCGGGATTCTTTGTCCTCAGTCACCGAGTGTGGCTGTGAGCCAGCCAGCCGCCGAGCCACCACAGCGCGTCGAGGTCCATCCGGGCAAAGAGGTTGTCGTCGAATTTGACCCGGCACTGACCTTCGAGTGCGTCGACGAGTGTACGTGGTGCTGTCAGCACGGTGTGTTGCTGTACGAGCCGGATTTTCTCGAACTCGCGAACTGTGCCTCGCTCTCCGAGGCGACTACGCAGGTTCGCGGCCAAGATTTCGTCCGCAAGGAGGACAAAGACCGCGACGAGCACGTCGGCGAGGATGGGCAGGCCTGCTTTTTCCTTCGTGATGATGGGCTCTGTTCGCTGCACGCCGAGGAAGACTGGAAGCCGGCACGGTGTTCTGTCTTTCCGCTCTCGGTGGCCGTCGAAGACGGCGACATTCACGTCTCCGTTCGTGAGAAAGCCCGCGAACACTGTGAGGGATTGCACGTCAGCGAACGTCGCGTCATCGACCATCTCGATGCGTTCCTTCCCGAAGTGTTGTGGGAACTCGACGACCCGGCGACCCGACGCGAGTTGTAGCTCTTTTT
Organism: Halovenus sp.; assembly: GCA_028274925.1. GTDB lineage: Archaea > Halobacteriota > Halobacteria > Halobacteriales > Haloarculaceae > Halovenus. The sequence continues at coordinate 11,798 of JAQCNR010000189.1, read as the reverse complement.
TGATAGTACAGACGACTACGTTTCGCTATAGTATGGTAACTGGCAACACGGGCCAGTACCACTAAACATATATGCTGGTGTGTCATACCATAGCATGTATGGCGCAGTCTCAGGCTGACAACGACGTGTTCGATGAATTCCTCAACCAGCGTGGCTACGAAACGAGCGATGCGGGATGGGAAGAGAACTATAACAAAAAGCAGTGCCCCGATTGTGGCGGCCTTCACGACGCCGAGGCGACAAACTGTACAGTCTGTGGCTGGTCCCCAGTATAACGAGGTAAATAGCGCTCTGTCTCGCGGTTTTTATCGATTCAGTAGCTAATCGGCCCGTCTTGGTCGTCAGAGCGTGACCGGGGCATGATGATGCTCGTCCCGACGAGCTCCGAGACGACGTCTTCGACTTCGGTTGGACAGTGACGGCCACGGAGCGACTGGCCGTCCATCAGCACCTCACAGCAGTCCTCGCGGCTGCCATCGACGACTTCGTCTTCGCTGTACTTGTGGGAGGCGCGCATGATGAAATAGCAGTCGGTGTCCTTGCCGGCGAACACCCACATCCGGAAGTTGAGTGGTTCGGGGTCGCGGGCGACGACGTAGGTGTCCGGGATGGTATCCGACGCTTCTGCGTCGAACAGCCAGATGTTCAGGTCGTCGGTCTGTCGGTGGGGCTCACCTTTCGGTTCCCGTGGCGTGGGGTCCTCAGGCCCGATATCGTTGTGCCGCCTGTACGTTTCAAGATCGTCGACGCCAACCATTATCGAACCTAGCCGCGGGCTGTGAATGAACCTTGCGTGTCAGGCGTGGTCGCTGTGGTAATGCTTATACCAATCCGGTTTAATTATCAAGGACGTGGACGACCGCAGTATCGAGGATATCCTAGACACGATTGGCGACCAACATGCCCGCCGATTGCTGGCTGCCATCAGCCGCGAGCCACAGTCGGCCAAAGACCTGGCTGAAGAGTGTGACCTCTCGTTGCCGACGGTCTATCGCCGCATCGAGATGCTCGAAGAGTACGACCTCGTGACCGACGAGACGCTGGTGGCCGACGACGGCAACCACTACAAAATCTACGAGTCGAACTTCGAGAGCACCGTCATCACGCTGGAAGACGACGAGTACAAGATCCGAATCTACCGTGAGGAGAACCTTCCCGATAGATTCAGCCAGCTGTGGGACGACCTCGGCGCGGAATAACGAAGCAGTCACATTTATCACAACTGTTGCTGTAGTACCGCTGAATCGATGGTTGATGTCGTGCCTATCGCGCGGATTGTGCTGACACTGATGCGGTTTGCGGTGTTCGGGTTGTCCCTCGGAATCACCCTCATCAGTTTCCAGGCCTACCAGCAGAAACAAAACGAACGACTGCAGTACGCATTTGTCGGCTTTGCATTCATCAGTATGGGGGTTGCCATCAGCAGCGTCATTACCCAACTCGGATCCGACGCGACCGAACTCGTCCTACTGTTCTTTCAGGTGGTCGAGACAATCCCCTTCATAGTCGGCTTCAGTATGCTGTATCTCTCTCTCTATCGGTAGCGAGAATCGAGTCGCGTTGTTTATGACCCCTGGGCGTCATCTAGTGTCTAATGACTAACGATACGGAAGTCGTCCGCCTGTTCGGCGGGCCTGGGAGCGGGAAAACGACCGCGTTGCTTGACCGGGTCGAAGAACTAATCGAGTCAAACGACGACCTTGATGTCAGTGATATTCTCGTCGTCTCTTACACTCGTGCGGCCGCCGCTGAAATCCGCGAACGCCTCGCGGAACGTCTCGACACGACTCCCCGCGCACTCCGGGGCAACGTCAGTACGATGCACGCGAAAGCCTACGACCTCCTCAATCTCTCTCGTAACGATGTCGTCGGCGAATCCGACAAAGAAGAGTTCTGTGACGATTACGGCATCGACTTCGAGGACGAGTACGAAGGCTCGCGCCGACGCTCTGCTCGCTCGACAACCCTCGGAAACAAGATTATCGCCACCAGTCAGTGGCTCCAGCGAACCTCCCGTGACGTTGGCGACTGGTACGACGTGCCGTTCCAGTGGAACGAAGAGGAGGTCCGCCTCCCGCCGGAAATCGACGACAACGCCCAGACTGGCAACAAGTACACCCCGACCTGGCCCAGCGACGACGACCGTATCGACATCCCCGAGGCGATTCGTGCCTGGCGCAACTGGAAGGGCTCACACGACATCGTTGGCTTCGCGGATATGCTCGAACGCGTCCACCAGCGCTCGCTCCTGCCCAGCGTCGACTATCTCGTCATCGACGAATTCCAGGATATCACGACCCTGCAGTACGAAGTCTACTCCGAGTGGCGACCACACATGAAACGAGTGCTGATTGCCGGCGACGACGACCAGGTTGTCTACGCCTGGCAGGGTGCTGACCCCGACCTGCTGCTCGAAGAAGATGTCGACGACGATGTGGTCCTTCCGAACTCCTATCGCCTGCCCTCCCGGATTCTCAACGCCGTCAATCTGGAGGTTAGACATATCGAGAAACGACAGGAGAAAGACCTCGAACCCCGCAAAGAGGGCGGGACAGTCGAAGCCATTCGCAACCGCTCGATGCTCGACCTCTCGCGAGAGGTCCAGCGTACCGTCGAGGAAACCGACGAGACGGTGATGGTGCTGTTCCGTGCTCGCTACCAGATGTTCCAGTTTATCGACGAGTTCATCGACGAGGGCATTCCGTTCAGTTGCCTGACCGACCAGCGGATGTGGACCGACCGCCTGACACAGTACGTTGGCGGTATCGAGCACTTGGCCGAGGACGAACCGCTGACTGGACTGGAGGCCCGCCGACTTGCCGATATGCTCGCCGACTCTGCGTTCGGAACGGGCGAGCGCGACGACTTCTTCGACGAACTCGACACGATGGAGGAAGAGGCCGACGTTGACGACCTCACAGACCTCGATGTCGACCCCGAAGTTGTCCGCGACCACGCCCCATTCGCGCCGGACCCGCCGGCCGCCGCGGATATGCTCCGCAAAGTCACCAGTTTCCAGGAACGGAGCGTCGACGCCTACTTCAACGGCACGTATCAGGGGATGCAACAGGACCGCGTTCGACTGGGAACCATCCACTCTGCAAAAGGTCGTGAGGCCGACCACGTCTTCGTCGCCACCGACCTCACCGAGAAGGTGGTCGAACAGATGGCCGCCACTATCGAGCAGTCTGGCGTGGAAGTCCCCGAAGGACAGGAGTTCACCAAACACACCAGTCCGGTGCCGATGCTGACCGACAACGAGCGACGTGTGTTCTACGTCGGGATGTCTCGGGCACGAGAGCGACTCGTCATCCTCGAAAACCTAGTCGACGGGGCACCGACACTGCCCGTGGATGTGCTCTTGCACAACGAACTGAACGAGCAGAGCATCGAAGAACTGATCGAGGAAGTGCAGGACGCGCCAGCGCCGACACAGTAGTCCGATAGCTTTTCGCCATCTCGCGCCAATTATTTTGTATGTTTACTGGAATTGTCGAAGAGACCGTTGAGGTCACCGAGATTACAGAGACGGCCGAGGGAAAACGACTGACGCTCTCGACCACGTTTGACGGACTGAGCGTCGGCCAGAGTATCAGCGTCAGCGGTGCGTGTCTCACTGTCGAAGAGTTCGGCGATGACTACTTCGAGGTATTCACCGCGACGGAAACGCTCGAAAAGACGTATCTCGGCGAACTGGCAGTCGGAGATGTTGTGAACCTCGAACGTGCGCTACCGGCAGACGGCCGCTTTGACGGCCACTTCGTGCAGGGCCACGTCGACGCGACAGCCACTGTCACCGATATCGAGCGACTGGGCGACGACTGGGAGTTCACCTTCGAGTTGCCCGCCGACCTTGCGCCCTACGTCGTGGACAAAGGCTCGATTACTGTCGACGGCATTAGCCTGACAGTGGCCGCACAGGATGGCGAGGAGTTCGCCGTTGCCATCATCCCAGAGACCTACAACATCACGACACTCTCGGAGAAATCAGTCGGCGACCCAGTCCATCTCGAAGTCGACGTCATTGCGAAATACGTCGAGAGTTTGACCGAGGGCTATACCCAGTAAGCCCGAATTCGTCTCGAACATTCGCCACTGGTATATCACAGTGGTACATAGCAGTGTGTATGGCTCTCACGCTGGATACCTACCTGGTCACACAGGAAGACCTCTCGGCCGGTCGGAGTACCGCCGAGATTGTCGATGCTGCCCTCGCCGGCGGCGTCGATGTCGTACAGGTTCGAGAGAAACACCGGAGCGCACGCACACAGCTAGACGTAGCAGAGCAACTTCGGGAACCGACCGCCGAGGCCGGCGTCCCGCTCATTATCAACGACCGTGTCGATATCGCACGTGCTGCCGACGCTGACGGCGTCCACCTTGGCGACGACGACCTGCCGGTGGCTGTTGCCCGCGAACAACTCGGTGAGGACGCGATTATCGGTCGCTCGGTTTCGACCGTCGAGGGTGCCCGTGCTGCCGAGGACGCTGGTGCCGACTACCTCGGCGTCGGTGCACTCTATCACACTGGCTCGAAAGACGTTGACGACGACGAGAACAACATCGGGCTGGATATTGTCGAGGCAATCGACGACGCTGTCGATATTCCCTTCGTGGGTATTGGCGGCGTGACGCCAGAGCGAGCGCCCGATGTCGCCGAAGCAGGCGCTGACGGCGTGGCTGTCATCACCGCGATTACAGAGACCGAGAATCCGGAACAGGCGACCCGAGAGCTCGGTGAAGCTGTCGAGGCTGCAAAAGCCAGCCGTAACGAACTGGAGGGTGAAGCATGACGCTCGACCTCTCGGACGACCTCTCGACTGTTGCCGAGCAGTCGCCGCTCGTGAACGCTGTTACGAATAACGTCACCGTCAACGATGTTGCCCAGATTATTCTCCACTGGGGCGGGTTGCCAGTGATGTCCGACGACGAACGCGAAGTTGGTGATATGGTCGCTGCGTCCCAGGCCTGCCTCCTCAATATGGGGACAGTCAGCGAGGAAGGCGAGGCAACAATGATGACCGCAGGCGAGTCAGCCAACGAGGCTGGTGTTCCGGTCACTGTCGACCCAGTCGGCGTCGGGTCGACACCGACCCGTGACCGCGTTGCTGAGCGACTTGCCACCGAACTCGACGTCGCCATCCTGAAGGGGAACTACGGCGAGATTTCCGCGCTGGCTGGCGACGACACAGAGATCCGCGGTGTCGAGTCTGTCGGCGAGTACAGCGACATCACGGCCACCGCAGTCGCCTGCGCACAGGAGTACGACACCGTCGTCGTTGCCTCGGGCGAAACCGACATCGTCGCGACCGGCGAGCAAGCCTACGAAATCACGGCCGGCCATCCACAGATGGGTACCGTCGTTGGCACTGGATGTATGCTCGGCGCGACCGTCGCAACCTTCGCTGGTGCGCTCGACGACACCGAACAAGCGGCGCTCGCCGGAACCGTCGCGTACGGGCTGGCAGGCGAGGCCGCGGCCGCCGGCGAGTTCGGCGAGGTTCACGGCCCGGGCAGCTACAACGTCGCGTTCAAAGACAGCGTGGCCGGCCTCAGCGAGACAGAGCACGACGACGCCGAGGAGCGCGTCGCACAGGTCCTGCAGGCCGAGTAACTTGACCGGCAGGTAGAAGTTCCATTAACCAGTTGTATCAACTGGGAATATGACCGTACTCATTACTGGCGCAAGTCGCGGTATCGGGCGGGCAACAGCCGAGACACTCGCTTCCGACCACAACGTTGCGGTCGGGTACAACGAGAGCGAGGCTGCCGCAAACGAGGTTGTCGACACCATCGAAGCACAGGGCGGGACGGCAGTCGCTGTCCAGGCCGACGTGAGCGACTCCGAGGAAGCAACGCAACTCGTCGAAACGACCGTCGACAGACTGGGCGGACTCGACGCAGTTGTCAACAACGCAGGCATCGCCGACCCTGCGCGACTCACTGAGCTCGACGACGAGCAGTGGCACCGCGTACTCGACACAAATCTCTCGAGTGCGTTCTACGTCACTCGGGCCGCGATGGCGTATCTCCAGCCAGATGGCGACGTTGTGTTTGTCTCTTCGATCGGCGGTACCGCGGGCACCGTCGACGCGAGTTACGCGGCGAGTAAAGCCGGTCTCCACGGGTTGACGCGAGCACTCGCTCGTGAGTACGGCGAGGACGGCGTGCAGGTGAACGCCGTTGCGCCCGGCCCTGCAGAGACGGATATGAACGACGACATCCTCGAATATCTGGAGGCTGTCGAGTTCCGTGGCCACGAAAATATCGATACGCACCTCCCGGAGTACGCCTGCTCACCCGAAACGGTCGCACACTCGATTGAATATCTGCTCGACAACGACTACGTGCAGGGCGAGATTCTTCGAGTCAACGGCGGAATGCAACTGTAACTTCCAGAGCTTGCCCGGCCCCAAGAATATATTACTCAGTAGTATGACTAGCTAATTATGCCACAGACACAGCGACAGGCTGCCACCGACGGAACGGTCACGCCCGCGATGGAGCGGATTGCTGACCGCGAGAACTGCGACCCCAAGTTCGTCCGCGAGCAGGTTGCCGCCGGGGACGCGGTCATCCCGAGCAACCACGCACACACTGCACTGGACCCGATGATTATCGGGCGAGCGTTTTCGACGAAGGTCAACGCCAACATCGGTAACTCTGACGAGACGAGTGACTTGGAGGGTGAACTCGAGAAACTGCACACCGCTGTCCACTACGGCGCGGATACCGTGATGGACCTGTCGACTGGTGGGAACCTCGACGAGATTCGCGAGGCGATTATCGAGCACTCGCCGGTGCCGGTCGGAACTGTCCCGATTTACGAGGCAATCAAACACGTCGATGGTCCTGCCGACCTCACCCACGACCTCCTGCTGGAGGTTATCGAGAAGCAGGCTGAACAGGGTGTTGATTATATGACGATCCACGCTGGCGTGCTGATGGAGCATCTGCCGCTGACAGACGGTCGCACGACCGGAATCGTCTCCCGTGGTGGGTCGATTCTCGCGCAGTGGATCGAAGAAAACGGGATGCAGAATCCGCTGTACACCAACTTCGAGGAGATCTGTGAGATTTTCGCCGACCACGACGTGACATTCTCACTGGGTGATGGGCTTCGGCCGGGGTCGCTCGCTGACGCCAGCGACGAGGCACAGTTCGCCGAACTGGAGACGCTGGGCGAACTGACCACCATTGCGCAAGACCACGGCGTGCAGGTCATGGTGGAAGGGCCAGGACACGTTCCGATGGACGAGATTCGCGACAACGTCGAGCGCCAGCAGGAGGTCTGCAACGGCGCGCCGTTCTACGTCCTCGGGCCGCTGGTTACCGACGTGGCGCCGGGGTACGACCACATCACCAGCGCCATCGGCGCGACCGAAGCAGCCCGCGCCGGTGCAGCGATGCTCTGTTACGTCACCCCGAAAGAACACCTCGGCCTCCCCGAGAAAGAGGATGTCCGAGATGGTCTCGCTGCCTACCGCATTGCCGCCCACGCTGGCGACGTTGCGAACGGCCGCGAAGGAGCACGCGACTGGGACGACGCCCTCTCAGAAGCGCGGTACAACTTCGATTGGCGTCGACAGTTCGACCTCGCACTCGACCCCGAGCGCGCTCAGTCCTACCACGACCAGACGCTGCCCGGTGACAACTACAAAGAAGCGCGCTTTTGCTCGATGTGTGGTGTCGAGTTCTGCTCGATGCGAATCGACCAGGACGCGCGTGAAGCGGATGGCGAGATGGCCGGCCTTGACGGGGAGACTGACCTTGCCAATTCTCCGGCTGCTGAGGTGAACCGCCCGCCTGTCGGTGACCACGACACGAGTGCAGTGCCAGAGCGCGAGGACACCGATTCGGAGGCTGAAGCCGACGACTGACCACGCTCGCTGACGCTGCCCTCCAGAGACTCGCATCGATTGCCGCGCGCTGTGAGTTTTTACGCGCAGAGTCCAATCAGTAAGTATGCACATTGGAGTTATTGGTGCCGGTGCGGCGAGCGCGGCAGCGACCCACGTCCTCTCGGAGACGACTGACGCGGAGATTACCGTTTTCGAGAAGTCCGGCGGCCTCTGTGGGCGCGCCGCGACCCGTCGCCGTGACGGGCGGTACTACGACTACGGCGCGAACTACGTCAAAGACGACGACGAGCGCGTCGTCGAGTTACTGACCGAGACACTGGACGACGAAGGATTGGTTGCTATCGACGAACCAATCTACGTCTTCGACGAGTCAGGGAACGTCTCGGAAGGGCGGGATACCGACCGCAAGTGGAGTTACGACGAAGGACTGACACAGGTCGCCAAGCGACTGTTCGGGGGCACAGAGGCAACAATCCACCGCCGGACGAAAGTCGAGACGATCCATCGCGACGGCGAGCAGTGGCGACTGACCGACACCGACGGCGAGACGCACGGTTCCTTCGACCTGCTGCTCTGTAACGCACCCGCGCCACAGACCGAGACACTGCTGGAACACGCCGAGTGGGACGCCGACATCCGCGACACGCTCGCCGACGCTGTCGGCGACGTGGAGTACCGGACCATCTGGACAGCGGTGCTTGGCTACGAGTTCGAGTTGGACGTCCCGTACTACGGGCTGGTCAACACCGACAAGAACCACGAGATTGGCTGGATTTCACGAGAGGAGTGTAAAGGCGGCCACGTGCCAGCGGGCGAATCACTCCTCATCGTGCAAGCCAGTCCGGAGTGGTCGGTCGAGCACTACGACGACCCCGCCGAGGACAACGTCACCGAGTTGACGCAGATGGCAGCCGACATTGTGGGCGACCAACGGTTGGATGACCCGGTCTGGACCGACCACCAGGGCTGGCGATACGCGTTGCCCGAGAACGGTGTCGCGAGCGGACCGCTGGATTCTGCCGCGGACGCAGGGTTGTACTGTCTCGGTGACTGGGTCGCTGGTGAGGCCCGTCTCCACGCCGCGTTGCGGAACGGACTCGATACGGGCGAGCAAGTGGCCCACCGGGTTGCCGCCGAGAAGTAAATTCCTTCGAGCGCATTTTGGCGGAAAGATTGTAATGGCGCTGGCCGTAGTATAGGGTATGGAACTCGATAGCAATCGGGAGCTCCAACTCGACAGGGGGAGCACGGGGACACGGTACTACCGGAACGCGGTCGAACGACACTGGGATCCGGGGGAGATCGACCTGAGCGAGGACAGCGAGCGCTTGATCGAGTATCTCCAGACCACCGAGGACAGCGACGAGGTATTCGACGTGGTGCGCCAGAATATCGCACGATTCGGGGCCGGTGAACAGGCTGTGACCGAGGATCTGGCACCGCTCGCAACGGCGCTGGATAACCTCGACGACCAGATGTTCCTCACGACCCAGATTTACGAAGAAGCCAAACACACCGACTTTTTCGACCGGTACTGGCGGGAGGTGATCCACACCGCAGAGGACGAACTGGGCTACGAGCGGTCTTCGCCGACGGACCCAGTGTGGTACAACGACGCCTACGACGAACTGTTCGAGCGCAACGAGCGCGCGATGGAGGCGTTGCTGGACGACCCGACGCCAGATACCTTCGCCGTCGCATACTGTCACTACCACCTGACAATCGAGGGGATTCTCGCACAGACTGGCTACTACGGGATGCAACAGTCGTTCGCTCCGGACAGCCACCCCGAACTGCCGTCGCTGCCGGGACTGCACCGCGGCTTCACGAAAATCAGGCAGGACGAGGGCCGTCACGTCGGGTTCGGGATGACCAAACTCAAGGAACTCATCACCGAGGATGGTGTCGACCCGACGCTACTGAGTGAGACAGTGATGGAGTTGATGCCGCTGGTCAACGGCATCACCGCCGAAGAAACCGAGCAGAACGCGGAACTCGGGCCGACGCCCGACGAACTCCGCGCGTACGCAAGCGGCAAGCACACTGACCGCATGGAACAGATCACCGACGCCAGCGAGGAGATTCCCGACGTCGAGACGCTTACCCAACTCGACGGCGCTGGCGCGGACTAACTACTTGGAACAGCGAATCGGTCGGGCACGGCCTGCCCGAGCGCCCACGGCGCGACCATAATTCCTGCCACGAGCACCGCAAAGAGCACGACACCCAATCCGGGATGAATCCCGAGCAGTGTCTCTTCGAGCGAACTCACAGCCACCAGGTAGACGAGGCCAACGGCCACAAGCGCGACGCCCTCCCGCCGGGAGCGCAGCGACGGCATCGAGTCCAGTGCACTCGCTCCGGCGAGGCCGCCCAGCGCCGACCCGAGACTCACGACGGCGAGTGAGAGCTCTGCGCCGGCGAACGCTGCTGCGACTACCGCCGGAATCCCGAGCACGACGCCAACGCTGAATCCACGCACCGGGTCGCCCTCGGTGACACGGTTCATCACGAGGAGAAAGCCAACTCCGATGGCCACGCCCGCGATGACATCCGCGAGGTAGTGGACGCCAATCACGACCCGTGAGAGTGCGATGGCCACGATAAGCACAACAGCAGCGGCCGTCGTCACGGGGTTGCGGTACCGGTCGAAGACCTGGACGAGTCCGCCGTAAACCACGGTTGCGGTGAAGGCGTGGCCGCTGGGAAAGCCGTACTGGTCGTACTCGCGGGCGACGAGTTCGACCTCTGGGCGCGGCAGGGCGAATCCGAGTTTCAACAGCAAGACGACAGCGCCGCCGGCGACGATATAGCTGACCACGAGTGCGCTTTGCTCGCGGTCCAGCGTCCAGTACAGTACCGCCAGTAGCACCATCACTGCGGTCACACCCCCGAGGTCAGTCACGAACAGGGCAAACTCGAGATACTGCTCGGGATACTGTTCCCAGAGCCACCGACTCTGTTCTTCGAGACGCATCGATTTTCAGGTCACCGCGTGGTGATATAAAATCGGCCGGTTCAGTCGTGACGGAACGACCGCGACCCTGTGAAGACCATCGTCATGTCGTGTTCGTCCGCGGCCTCGATGACCATATCGTCGTTTTTCGAGCCACCGGGCTGGATGACGGCTTCGATACCCGCCTCCGCAGCCTCTTCGATGCCGTCAGGGAACGGGAAGAAGGCGTCCGAGGCCATCACTGCGCCCTCGGCGTCCTTGCCTTCGGCGTGTTCGTCGGCTTTCATCGCTGCCAATCGAACGGCGTCGACGCGAGAGACCTGTCCCATCCCGATACCGACGGTTTCCGTCCCTTACGCGAAGAGGATGCCGTTCGACTTGACGTGTTTCAGCGTGTGCCAGCCGAACAGCATCGACTCGATCTGTTCGTCAGTTGGTTCACGCTCGGTGACGACTTCGAGGTCGGACTCGTCGAGTGACTGCAGGTCTCGTTGCTGCACGAGTCGTCCGCCGACCAGCGGTTTCTCGGTCAGTTCTTCGGTTCGTTCGCCCAGACCACCGACTTCGAGCACTCGCAGGTTGCTCTTCTCGAAGAGCACGTCCAGCGCGTCGTCGGTGTATTCCGGCGCGACGACGACTTCTTTGAACGAGTCGATGACCTGTTCGGCGGTGGCGGCGTTGCACTCACGATTGAGCGCGACGATACCTCCGAAGGCGCTCATGGGGTCGGTACTCAGTGCACGCTCGTAGGCCTCCGAAAGCGAGTCTGCGGTCGCACAGCCAGCGGGGTTGGTGTGTTTGATGACTGCCGCTGCTGGCTCGTCAAATTCTTTGATGAGGTTCAGCGCGCCGTCGGCGTCGTTGTAGTTGTTGTACGACAGCGCTTTCGCACCCTCGTTGAGTTGGTCGGCGTGGACGACACTCGCCTCATCGGCGGTGCGGCCAGCGTACAGCGCCGCGTCCTGGTGTGGATTTTCTCC
>JAQCNR010000187.1 GCA_028274925.1 Halovenus sp. | reverse complement strand
GTATGGGACAACCGACTGGACGACCACCCCGGCGACGTTATCCGCCCCCGCGCGTTCACGCGGCTTGTGTTCGAGGGTGCGGTACTTATTCTGCTCGCCCCGCTACGCCCGCACACACGACTCTGGGATACGTTCTGGGACGGCACCGTCGCCTCACACCCGGTCGAAGGACAATCGCAGGTCGAGGCCGCGACGGTCCGCCTCGAAGAAGAACTCGGGATTGCTCCAGCGCAGTACGACGACCTGGAAGTAACTGACCGATTCGAGTACAAGCGGTACTACGAGAACGCTGGCGTCGAGCACGAGGTCTGTGCCGTTCTGCAGGCGACGCTTGACGATACGAGTCTCGACCCCGACCCCGAGGAAGTCGGCGGCATCATGTGGGTACCCTACGAGCGCCTGCACGAGAACCCGCAGTGGTATCGACAACTCCGACTCTGTCCGTGGTTCGAGATTGCGATGCGCCGGGACGTCAAGTAATCACTCCCAGAACGACCGCGTGCGAGCGTACTCGCGTTCTCGCGACAGAATATCTCGGTAGAAATCGTCCTCATTTTCGCGGAGTTTGTTGATAATTCGGGCCGCGTTGTGGGGGCCGACGCCACGGGCCGCCAGCGCGATGACGGCCTGTTTGCCGTGGCTCTGGACCAGACTGGCAGCCTGGAACGCTCGTTCCGTGCGCTTCTGTTGCTCGTCGTCCTTGTTGTCCGTCTTGACTGCCGTGACCGTTTCCTCGTCCCACGGATTCAGCGCCGCAATCCGTGTCGACTCACAGTGGGGACAACTTGGCTGGTCGCGAACTCGGTTGACCTCTTTCGTCCGTTCGTGCTCCTCGCAGTGCAGACAGAACAGAATCACCCGGTCGCCCTGCAGTCGCTCCTTGACCGTCTTGATGACGCTCGCATCGGCGTTCTCGGGCGTCAACAGTTCGGTTCCCGACCCGCGGCCGCCAATCCCAACGGGGGTGTGCTCTCCAACTGTCTCGACGGTAATCTCGCCGGACTGGATACTCGCAAGTACCTCCTGTGTTCCGTCGATGGAGAGTTCTTCGTGAATTAACTCTCGGAGTGCCTCGTCGTAGACTGGCGTGCCTTCGAGGGCGTTGAGGAGCCGGTTCTTGCCGAATCCAGTCGACCCGCTCCCGCGCCAGCGTTTCACCGCGCCGAAGGTTGCGGCGACCTGTGCAAGCTTGAATTTCAGGGCGTCGGCATTTTTGAGACTCAGTTCGATGAGTCCCCGGACGTGCTCGGGGTCAGTCCCCCGGAGAATCTCCTCGACGTCGCTGTGTCTGATTCCGCCGGGCACGTCGAGTTCGACGCGGTACGGGTCCACCTCCATCCCGACGCTGGAGCCGGTCTGCTGGCCAAGCAGCGCCGAAAGCAGTCGGCCGAGTGTCTCGTTGATATTGTGACCGTAACAAGCGTTGACGACTAGTGAGCCTGCGCCACCCTCAACCACAATCTGGTCCTCGGTAGCGACGGGATGGCCAGTCTCGGCCTGGTCGGTGAGTTGGTCAAGTCCAGCCTCGATGGTCTCCGTCCCGAACTTGTAGCGCCGTCCAAGGTCACGAGCAACCGCCGTTCCCTCGGCACCCTCGGCGAGTTGGCTGCTCGCAACGGCGCGGACCTGTCCGACGTGCTGGGCAACCTGCCGTGTCACGGGAATCTCTTGGCCAGTCCAGGAGGGCACCTCGCCCGCGGGGTCTTCGATTGGCGACACCGTCACGATATCATCCTCGTCGTCGACTTCGGTGATGCGCCACATTTCGCCGCCCTGAATGAAGATTTCGCCGGGGCTGGCGAAGTTGACGACGAATCGTTCGTCGAGCGTGCCGACCTGTCGCCCGCTGGCGACATCCTCGACATCGTACGTCGCTTCGTCGGGAATCATCGAGAGATTCCGGTAGAAGTACTGCCACGTTCCGCGGCGTTTCTCCAGTCGGTCGGCGTCTTCTTCCAGCCAGACGACGTTGTTACTCGCTAGCTCTCGGACGATTTCTTTGAACTGCTCCGTCGAGAGGTCTTGAAACGGGTAGGCTCGGGTGATAATCTCGTAGGCGTGCATCGCCGCAATATCGCCGTGGCCCATCACCAGTCCGGCAATCTGGTTGGCAACGGTGTCGAGGCTGCCGTGGTGAATCGCCGCGGGTTCGACGTGGCCGTCCTGCGCGCTGTGGCCGATGACGATGGATTCGAGCACGTCGTCGGGGTGGCTCGCGATGATTGTCCCGCTGGAAATTGCGTCCTCGCGGTGGCCTGCGCGGCCGATTCGCTGGAGCAATCGAGTCACTTGCCGGGGACTGTTGTACTGGACGACGTGGTCCACGTGACCGACGTCGATGCCGAGTTCCATCGAAGAGGTACACATCAGCCCATCAATCTCGCCGTTTTTGAACTGCGATTCAATCTCCATCCGGCTCTCCTTGGCGAGTGAGCCGTGGTGAATCCCGATGTCGCTGCCGTATTCTTTGAGCCGTGAGCCAATCGCCTCCGCGGTCTGTCGCGTGTTGACGAATACCAGTGTCGCCTCGTTCTCGCCGACGAGTTCGTCGATGACTCTGACGTGGCTCGCAATTTCGGGGTCAGTGTCGAGTTCGCTGGCGATCTGTTCGTCCTGCTCTGTCGGTGTCGGACACCGCACGTCGATGTCGAGTTCGCTGCCGATATCCACGCCGGCAACGGTGTAGCTACGGTTGACCGTCAGCAGTTTCCCG
>JAQCNR010000173.1 GCA_028274925.1 Halovenus sp. | reverse complement strand
TGGCGTCGTCGAACTCGGCGAGCCACGACCGGGTATTCTCGGGAGTCGTTTTCGCCGCGACGGTGGCCGAGACTCGTCCGAGCGTCCGGGACAGCAGGGCTCCGATAGCAGCGAGTACTCGGTCGATGCCCACGCCAGCAACGAGCGCGCTGGTCCCGACCACCCAGACAGTGACGACAACAGTGAGGATGGCGATAACTGGGAGTAAACCCCGCTGGCCGCGGGCGGACAGTACGACTGAGCCGGTAAGCCCAACGACAGCGGCGGTCAGAAAGGTTACTGCTTGGAAGATGAGCGCCGCCGGGAGCCCTCTATCGACCGACACGCCCGTCGACCGGCGCATCGAGTAGATGACCACCAGCGGCCCGGCGACGTTGCCGACCGGAACGAGTTGTCTGATGTAGACGCCCCGGAGATACGCCACCGCGGAAGCCAGCGTCGGTGAGATGTCCAACAGGGCGAGCAAGCCGCGGTACGCGCGAAGACGCCGATAGCCACGCCCACAAGCCCGAGACTGAACGGGCGAAGTCGGGGTTCCGAGAGCGTCGCCAGAATCTGGGCGAAGCCGACGTACCAGCCGACGAGCACGAGCGCCAGCGCTCCGGCCAGAAATCCTGCGACCGTCCCCAGCCACTCTCTCGCAGACACGACAGGTGCTGGTCGGGGGCTGGTGTTAAAGCCTGTCGTAGTGAGTTCGGGCGGAGGAAAGGAACCGAAGAAACAGTGTGTTACGCTCCACCACAACGGCACCAACTACTAAGACCGGCACTCGCCTACCGTTACGTATGGATTTTGCGACCGACGAAACACACAATCTGATCCGGTCGACTGCGACCGAGATTGCGGGGGAGTACGGACCAGCCTACTGGCGCGAAAAAGAGGAAGAAGGGGAGTTTGCCGAGGCCTTCTGGGACGAACTCGCCGCCGCCGATTTCCACGGCCTGCTGGTGCCCGAAGAGTACGAGGGCGCAGGGATGGGAATGCAGGAGATGGGCATCGCGATGGAGACACTCTGTGCTGAGGGCTGTGGGATGGCCGGGACGTGGTATCTGGTGCTCACAGGGGGAATGGCTGCGCTTGGAATCCGCGATTACGGCACAGAAGCACAGCGTGAGAACTATCTGCCCGATATCGCCGCCGGCAGCCGAAACTTCTCGATTGGGATCACCGAACCCGAGGCAGGGACGAACACGCTCAACGTTTCGACGCGAGCAGAACGGGACGGCGACGAGTTCGTCCTCAACGGCGAGAAGGCGTGGATTACGTTCTCGGACATCGCCGACAATATGATTCTCGTCACGCGGACAACGCCGAAATCGGAGGTCGAAAAACCAACTGACGGCATCTCGCTGTTCGTCATCGACATGGACGACCCCGGTATCGAAACCTCACCGATTCCGAAACACGGCATCAACTACTCGAACTCCTGTGAGGTCTTCATCGACGATGTCCGTGTGCCAGAAGAGAATATTCTTGGCGAGGAAGATGACGGCTGGAAACCGCTGGTCCACATGATCAACCCCGAACGAATTGGATTCGCTGCCGCGGGGACCGGAATCGGAAAACTCGCCGCCGACTCCGCTATCGAGTACACCAACGACCGCGAGGTGTTCGGCCGCCCGGTCGGCGAGCACCAGGGTGTCTCCTTCCCCATTACAGAAGCGTACGCACAGATGGAAACCGCGTCGGTGATGCGCGAGAAAGCCGCCTGGAAGTTCGATAACGGAGAGGAGTGCGCGTACGAGACAAACGTCGCCAAAGCAACGGCCGTGGAGGCGGGCATCGAGGCCGTCAGGGAGTCGATGCAGGCCTTCGGCGGGTGGGGCTACGCCAAGGAATACGATGTCGAGCGCTGGTGGCGCGAAATCAATCTCACCCGACTCGCACCAGTGACTCAGCAGATGGCCTACAACCACATCAGCCAGCAGATTGGCTTCCCGAAATCGTACTGATGAAGATTCGTGTCCACTCCGAGACGACCGAGCAGGACGCCCACGTCATCGCGAAGGCACTCGCAGAACATCTCGACGACGACATCGAGGTCTACACCCGCGACGGCGACACGCCACTCGCGAGCGTCGAGCGGACGAATGGAACGGAGCCTGAAGAGCCAGCAGACGACCTCGGCCCGACCGACCGCGAGCGCCAACTCAAAGAAGAGATTGCCGAAATCAAGGAAGGTGGGCCGAAAAAGTACCGCGACCGCCTCGAAGAGCAGGGGAAACTGTTCGTTCGCGACCGCCTCGATTTGTGGTTCGGTGACGACGGCATCGCCTTCGAGGACGGCACCTTCGCGGAGTTCGACGCCGAGGGCGACCTGCCTGCCGACGGTCTCCTGACCGGGGCGGCAGAGTTCGAGGGTCGAGACCTGCATTTCATGGCCAACGACTTTTCCGTGAAGGCCGGGTCGATGGCCGAGAAGGGTGTCGAGAAGTTCCTCAGGATGCAACATCGGGCGCTGAAAACCGGCCGCCCGGTGCTGTACCTGATGGACTCCTCGGGCGGCCGAATTGACCAGCAGACCGGCTTTTTCGCCAACCGCGAGGGGATCGGGAAGTACTACTACAACCACTCGATGCTCTCCGGCCGTGTGCCCCAAATCTGCGTGCTTTATGGCCCGTGTATCGCCGGCGCAGCCTACACGCCGGTCTTTGCCGATTTCACCATCATGGTCCGGGACGTGAGCGCGATGGCGATTGCCTCGCCGCGGATGGTCAAGATGGTGACCGGCGAGGAAATCGACATGCAGGACCTCGGCGGCGCAGAGATGCACACGTCCGTCTCGGGAAGCGCAGACCTCATCGCCGAAGACGAAGAACACGCCCGCGAGTTGGTCGCCCAGTTGATGAGTTATCTCCCAGCCAACAGCGACCACGACCCACCACAGAGTGAATCGGTCGCGCCGGTCAAGTCTCCGGAGGGAATCGACTCGGTGGTTCCCCAGGAACCCAACAAAGGCTATGACATGCACGACGTAATCGACCGTGTTGTAGACAAGGACTCTGTGCTCGAACTCCGGCCGGAGTACGGCAGTGAGATCATCACTGCCTTTGCGCGCATCGACGGCCGCCCGGTCGGCATTGTCGCCAATCAGCCAGCCAACCGCGCGGGGGCAATCTTCCCCGACGCCGCACAGAAGGCCGCGCAGTTCATCTGGACCGCCGACGCCTACAACATTCCACTGCTGTATCTCTGTGATACGCCGGGCTTCATGGCCGGGTCACAGGTCGAGAAAGAAGGCATTCTCGAACAGGGCAAACGGATGATTTACGCCACATCTTCGGCAACGGTACCGACCCAATCTGTGATTGTTCGGAAGGCCTACGGCGCGGGAATCTACGCGATGGCTGGACCGGCCTACCAGCCAGAGTCGACCATCGCGCTGCCTTCGGGGGAAATTGGCATCATGGGTCCCGAGGCAGCAGTCAACGCCGTCTACGCGAACAAACTCGCGGATATCGATGACCCCGACGAACGCGCACAGAAAGAGCAAGAACTCCGCGAGGAGTACCGTGAGGACATCGACGTGCACCGAATGGCCAGCGAAGTCGTCATCGACGAAATTGTCCCGCCGAGTTCGCTCCGAACTGAACTGACAAACCGATTCGAGTTCTACGAGACTGTCGAGAAGGAACTCCCAGACAAGAAACACGGCACCGTTTTATAAGGATTTTTTGAGGGAGTCCGGACTTCTCAAAAAACCTCCGGCTGTATTTTTTGTTTCCCCTAGTTAGTACGCCTGTAACACATCAGTCGTATTTGTTCTTGGAACTTCTTTGGCTACTCAGGCAATTTCTAGGGATATCTCTGTTGGTTTATCCGTTTGTGCTGTACGAGTGTGTACGGATGCTCAGACAGATTATCATTGTCGGTGGCGGCCGGGTCGGCCGACACAGTGCAGCGAAGTTGACTGAGGACGGGTTCATGGTAACAGTAGTTGAGAAAGATCCAGAGATGGTTGAGCAGTTCCCAACCCCGCTGGCCGGACGGATTATCGAGGGAGACGGAACTGAGGTCGAGATCCTGCAGGAGGCGAACGTGGAGACTGCAGACATCGTGGCAGCCCTGACCGACGATGTCGAGACAAATCTGCACATCTGCGAACTGGCCGATGAGATCGCGCCAGCAGCGGAAACCCATCTGCGGATTGACGACGACGGACAGGAGGCATACGCCCACCTCGACCACGTCAATCACATTGTCTACCCTGCAGCGCTGGCGGCAGAACAGACAGTCAAACAGATTTCCGAACCCCTCAACTGAGCTACTCCTGTTCGGCGACCAGCACACGGGTTCCGTTCTGCTCTGCGAACACTGAGGGGGTTCCGTTGACAGTCTCAGTCTCGAATTCGAGCGCGCCGACCCTGGCCGTCTCGTTTGTCGAGGGAACTTCGACGTTGCCGAGGATCTCACTTCCACGCGTCACGTTCAACCGGAATTGGTCGTCGACTGGTTCGACAGCGATAGTCTTGTTTGCAATCTGTGCACGGGCTTGTGAGCCAGGAGAGCGAAACACCCGAATCGTCTCGTCGTCGTGCTGCAAGTCGACAGCATACGCCGAGTCGTTGCCGACCAGGTCCCAACCGTGACGGGTTGCAGTGACAGTTTCGCGCCACCCGATGCCACCGACAGGGACGGTTGCCTCGCCACTATCCGCGAGGTCACTCTTATCGACGGCAGCAATCCAGATATCTCGCTTTTCGTTGACCACAATGAGGCCACTCTCGTTGGTCCCAAGCCGACCGTGGCGCGTCTCTTCAGCGTAGGTAATCCCGTACCCCTCGATGGTAATTGTCTCGCTATCGGGGACCGGATTGTCACCCATCCGGACGTAGTTCGTGAAAATGCTGGGCAGCAGGACAATTCCGATGATGAACGCGATACTGAACAGAAACAGGTCACGACGGGAGAGTTGTGTCCCGAGTCGCGCGGGCCGGTTTGCAGGAAAGAACGGATAGAGCAAGAGTAACAACAGGACTGGAACAGTCCCGATGCCGAAAATTGGAATCGTCCCCCGGTCAATCGTGCCCGCCCAGACTGCCCAGATAAGGACACCGACCGCCCCGAGCCAGACGATTGCCAGCGGTTTCATCGTCGGTGTCCAGGAGATGTCTGGAAGCCTGTCGGGCAATGGCGTCTCATCTGCGGCGACTGCTGCAGTCACCAGAATCGCGAGTCCGAGTACGAAGATAACACCCACACCGCGGAGTTGGAGGAACACGTCGTCCTCGGGGGAGTCTGTGAAAATGTACAACCCACGGGAGAGGCCGACCAGCACTGTCGCAAAAAAGACTGCACCCGGCCGCCGGCTCTCGTTGCGGCGACGGAGGAGAATCAGCGCGAGCACCACGCCGATGAGAAAGCCCAACAGGTGGGCCTGCACGTTCACACCCCACCACCCCGGTGGCCCCGAACTTGCGCTGGCAGTCGCTCGGACCACCGGACTGAGCAGCGAGTTGAGCACGATTGCAGTCCCGGTGAATCCAACCATGGCAATCACGGCAGCCACCGGGAAGTACACCGTTGCGAACCCAACGAAGGCGAAGACAGTGCCCGAGAACCCGAGCGACCAGCCAAACGCAAGCACGGAGGTGAGAAGCGAGACGACTGCAACCGCGAACGGGAACACGACGAGCGCTCGTACCCACGGACGCGCCCACACCGAGTTGGACTCATCCGTTTCGGGACCAGAATCGTGAGCGCCCGGCGGGGGATACTCGTAGTCGCTCGTGGTGCTTTGGGGCGGATAGTGGCCGTACGCGTACTCGACAATTGGCGCGAGGACGAGCGTGCCAATCATGTTGCCCGTCAGATGGCCCGGGCCAGCGTGGGCGAATCCAGAGACGAGCAATCCGATTGGTGAAAAGTACGACCAACTTCGAAAGGGCAGGGTCACCGGCGCGTTCCAGTACGCCAGGCCACTCTGGGCGAAGAGATAGAAACAGACAACGAACGTAATCGAGACGAGCGTCCCCCACGGGATACCGAGGACGAACCGCTCCGAGAGGCGGTCGTACCACCTCCCTCGTCCTGCCAGCAGCCAGATGTAGCCGAACGCAACGAGGAGGGCGGTGACGATACCGATCCGGACGGGGTCGATACCGAGAACCATACCCACACATTTGGGCCGGCCTTTGTGAGTGGTTCGGTCCCGGCGAGTGCGAGACGTTTTTTCGCCTGCGACGCGTTCGGTGAGGT
>JAQCNR010000153.1 GCA_028274925.1 Halovenus sp. | reverse complement strand
GGACTCTTTCATACCGCGTTCAGAGTTCCGACCCGGGCGGCGCTGGGGGAGGCGCTCCAGCGAATCCGCGAAGGGTGGCGACTCGACGGTGCCTCGGACCACGGCGTCAGCGAGGCGCTGTATCTCACCGACCCCGAAGACAACGGCGTCGAAATCTACACCGACCGCCCGCGAGAGCAGTGGCCCCGGACCGACGACGGCGGCATCAACATGTACACCGAACGGCTCGACATCGACAGTATCGCGGCCGCCGCAGGCGACGGCGAGTCTGCTCCCTCGGGGACCGATGTTGGACATATTCATCTCGAAGTTTCCTCACTGTCGGCCGTCGACGAGTTCTATACTGAGACGCTTGGATTCGACCTGCAGGCGACCATGTCCAGTGCTCGGTTTCTCGGTGCTGGCGGCTATCACCACCACATCGGCGCGAACACGTGGAACGGTCGAACCGAACCAGCAGCGGGCCGCGGGCTGGACTGGTTCGAGATTGTCCTCCCCGACAGCGACGCTCTCGGTGCGCTCCGAGACCGTCTCGACCGTAGTCAGTATGCAGTAGCCGACACAGCGGAGGGGTTCTCTGTGAGTGACCCAGATGGCATCGAACTCCGAGTGCTGGCGGCTGAGTGAGCACACCCGAAGCGTCGAACACGAAAGCTTATCCACATCAGACCCACTCACTACGAGTATGACTGTCGTTGCGAGGTGGGCTGAATGACCCGGGAATTCACCGAAATTACCGTCGTCGGCGAGGACGACACCGGGCTTATCGCCAACGTCACCACGTTGCTGTTCGAGCGAAGCATCAATATCGAGGACCTCGACCAGGCGGTCCGTGAAGGCGTCTTCCGGATGACGATGCGTGTCGATACCGCCGACATGGTCTGCACGCAGGAGACTCTCCGGGAGGATCTGCACGAGTTGGGCGAGGAACTCGGCGTCGACGTACAGGTCCGGTTCCCTGCCGACCGTGACACGAAACAGATTGCTGTGCTCGTCACCAAGGAATCACACTGTCTGGAAGCGATTTTCGAGGCCTGGGCCAGCGGCGAACTCGGCGCAGATGTCAGCGTCGTCATCGGCAACCACGACGACCTCGAACCACTCGCTGAGAAATACGACGTCCCCTTCCACGACATCGGGGACGAGAAGGGCACACCGGACGAGCAGCAACTACTCGACTTGCTCGGGGAGTACGACGCCGACCTGATCGTACTGGCACGGTATATGCGCATTCTCAGCCCCGACGTTGTCTTCCGGTACGAGAGCCGCATTATCAACGTTCACCCGTCGCTGCTGCCATCGTTCCCCGGCGCAGAGGCGTATCTGCAGGCACTCGAAGAGGGTGTCCGGATTGCCGGCGTGACTGCTCACTACGTGACGACCGACCTCGACCAGGGGCCGATCATCACACAGCGAGCGTTCAACGTCCCGCCGAACGCCGAGCGCGATGACCTCGAACGCCTCGGCCAACCGCTGGAGGCCGACGCGCTGCTGGAGGCAATTGACCTGCACCTCAACGACAATATTGCTGTCCACCGCGGCCGGACCCGACTCCGAGAATCCGCCAGCGACGACGTGCAACTCGGCTCGCCGCCGGAACTGGACGAGCAGAACCCTGACCGTCCGCTCGATGGACTTGGCGAGATTGTCGCCGAGGACGGCGAAGCTGACGACTGAGCTGGTATCGTTGGTCGTGGCACTAAGTACCTAGCCCGAGCATCTATGACCTATGAATTTGCTAACATTTACGCATGGGCAGAGCAGATGGTGGGCTCTCAGACCTGGAGGTGGACAGTACCGCGGTTGAACTCGCCCGCGATGGCTTCTACCGGGCGCTTGCAGACAGATCACGTCGGCGGCTGCTGTTCGCGCTGCTCACTACTAAGCAGAAAACGGTTGACGAACTCGCGGAGTTACTGTACGGCTGGGCGGCGACCACGGGTGAACAGGCGAACTACGAGCGAATCCGAACTGCGCTCCATCACCAACATCTGCCGACGCTCGTTGCCGAGGGTCTCGTCGAATTTGATTCCGAAGCGGGGACGGTCGAACCGGTCGAGCTACCAGAGGACGTACAGTCGCTAATCAAGCAAAGTATTGTCGCAGAATTGTCCCACGGAGAGTCGTGACGCGTCCGATGTTCGGGGAGTATTTCGATACCATCGACGACCAGCGCACGGAGTGTACCGTCTACAGCTCCGACGCCGAGACTGACATCGACGAGCGCCTCGGGGCCCGAAACGTCTCCCGCCGGGTGGGCCAGAGCCGTACGTGACGATTCGCGAGGGCCAGGATAGAGTTGGGGCGGTGTCAGTCCAGCAACTCGACCAACTGCTCTCGCCGCCGGCAGACAGCTCGCTCGACACTGCGGCCACTGGGACTGGGTTGGGCGACGCATTCGAGCTGTTCGACGAGACGCTGTTTCACTCACTGGACCGACGACAGCTACTGCTTGCGAGCCGCGAAATCGAAGACCGGGCGCTTCGAGTCGGCAACGGAACGCTCCGGGCGAAGTTCCAGACCGAGCAGTCGTTTGCACCGCAGGAGAGTCTCTATCGGCGGCTTGCAGCCGATGCCAAGCTCTCTCTCCACATCTACGGTACGGACAACTGGACGCCGCCGGATATCGACGGCGTCGAATTCCATTCCGGCACGAACGACGGCCTCGAACTGTACTGGTGTCTCGCCTTCGATGGCGGCCCAGACCCGGAGCAAGCCTGCGTTCTCCTCGCCAGAGAGCACGATACTGGGTACGAGGGATTCTGGAGCTACGACCAGAACGTGGTCACAGACGTGCTCGAAGCACTCAGCGCACTCGATTGAGTTCTGGACTCGACACCGGCGATGACGGCTGAGACGTGCCGTTTCAGAATCTAGCTCCGATTGTGGCAACTTTGGAGAATTTCGAGGTCTTTTATACTCTTGACCGCATGTGTTCGGACATCATAAGTGACGACGAACACCGAGGCCGAGCCCTACTTGAATCAGCCCGGATATACTGGTTGTAGCTCTATTTGGAACCCCAGCATACACCGAATCAAGAGGGACATCTGCGGATGTCAGAACCCCAATCACAGGCAGGAGGCGGATATCAACCTATGAAAGAGTACGAGTTCACATGTCCAGCATGTGGACAACAAATCGATGTCAACGAAACGATGCGCAAAGCAATCGAGGCGAACGGCTGCCCAGTCTGTGCAACAGCGGTCGATGGCACCGAGTTCCAGGATTAAGAGTCGCGGTCGACTTCGGTTCGCCGGCCGGTCAGTTCGTCCGGCTTGAGTCGGTATAGTTTGATATCGAGTTCCGCTTTTCCCTGCCCCCAGATCTCGAACAGTGGCCGTCGTGCCTCGCCGTACTGCTCGATTTCCTCGACAGACATCTCGTTGGGGTCGATCTGTTCGAGGGTCCCCGTCGCCACCACACTCCGATAGCGCGTCTGTGTGTCGTTTTCGTCGTAAATGACCAGTTTGGCTCGTGGCTTAGAGGAGAGAAATCCTCGTTTGTCGCTGTCTGGTGTGGAGACCAACCGCATGTAGAACGCTCCGGAGTCAGCGTCGTAGCCGTAGGAAATCGGAATCGAGTAAGGGTCGTTATCGTCCGCAAGCGCGAGCACACCCGTCTCCGTGCCACTCAGAAACTCGTCAATCTCCGCAGCCACCATCTCTGTCTCCTCTGCCAAACTCATTGCTTGTTCGTCATGGATATAGATACTCGTGGCCTTAAGCTATTTCATGCCCGGTCAGCGTCGACTTCGAGGGCGTCGTCGAGCAGTTTTCGCTGGGCAGTCATCAGGTGCTCTGTGAACGTCGACTGCGCAATCCCAAGTTCCGCTGCGAGTTCGGTCGCGTTGGCTCGTTTTGGTCGTTCAAAGTAGCCCCGTTTGTAGGCGGTTTCGAGCACCTCTAACTGGCGGTCAGTCAGTCGACCACGGTTGACGAACACCCGGCCCTCGGGCGACCCATCCAGTGGTGGCTGCAGCAATCGTTGCACATCGACCGGCGGATACCGGTCGCGCAGGTCTCCAACGATGGTCTGTAAGGTCTCGAAATCACTGGCGTGAAAAACGAGCGTGAGCGTCCCATCCTCGGCGTTGTATCGGTGGACGGGACAGCCATGGGTGCCAAGACACTCACAGGGACAACAGACCTCGTCGCCGTGAACAGTCCGGTAAATCGTCTCTGCCCCGTAGGAGAATGCCGGTTCCACGCCTGCCGGTGGCTCGAGGTCGCTGGGCGCCAGAAACTCGGTGACGCTTTCGGCAGTGTCGCTCCCGATTGATGTCGACACCTGCTCGATTGGTGTCTCGACCTGTGCTGCTGTTGCCGCAATCGGACAGTCACCGGGGTCGGCGAACGCGATGGTCGCGCGGATACCGGAAGCCATCTAGTTGGACTTCTCACCCGGAGGGCTTGAACGTACTGCTACGAGACGCCGCTGGCTGGTGACGCCCGGCGTCGACTACCGGGGTCGAGGACGCCGATTCGGCCCGCCAGGAGCCCGACCATCAGGCCAATAAAGTGTGCAATCAGCGCGACACCTGGACTCGCCGTCGCCAGTGTCACGATAGCCGCGATGATAACAAACACAGTGAGTGCCAGCCACGTCGGGATTTCGACGAGACTCGCGAGCGAACTCGACAGCCGATTGCCCGCAAGCAGGTAGCCAAGCAGCGCGAAGACAGCACCGCTCGCGCCCAGCACACCCGCAACGTCGGTCACGAGAATCTGTGTGAGGCCAGCGAGTGAACCGCTGACGATGACGAACAGGTGGAATCGAAATCGTGTAGTCGCGCGTGCAACTGGCCAGCCGAAGATGAGCAGCGCAACCGCGTTCGAGACGAGGTGACCGAGTCCGTTGTGTGCGTAGATACTCGTCACGACTGTCCACGGGTGCTCCGAGACTGGCGGGGAGAGGATGAACAGACTCCCAACGAGGCCGGCAAAGGCTGAGACCAGTTGGAGGGCGTAAACGAGGACGAAGACCGCCAACAGTTCGAAGACGGCTCCACCGGAGGCTCGCGCCATAGCTTAGTTGCGACGCTCACGGTGATAATTCTGCCGCCCGGCCCGAGCGAAAAGGCTAATGTATCCTCTCCTATATGCTCCGGTATGAACAGTGAACAGATCATTGCGCTGTTTTTCGTCGGCCTGATGGTGCTCTCGATGCTGGCCTACAGCGCGACGCTCATCTGAGCACGCAGCATCGCAAGGTAATTAGTTCCCGTTCTCGGACGCACTGACGATGACTCCGCCACGGGAACAGATTCGAGCCGTTGGTCACGAACACGTCAGCGCAGAGCACGCGAGCACGCTCGAACTGACCAGTGATGACTTCCTCACGCCTGCCGGGGACTGCATTATTTGCATCGAAGCCGACTGCGTCCCGGCCGAGTTCGACGACGCCTTCGTTGACGCCTGTCAGGACGACGACGCCACCATCACCATCGACATCGAAGCGGGCGAACACAGCGACCAGTTGACCGCCCGCGGCGACAGCGACCTGACCTTCGAGGGCGAGCGCAGCGCTGTCATCCGGACAAGTGAGTACACAGATGACGACCGGACAATCGCTGTGGACGCGAGCGGGGCCGCCGCGGACCTAGACCGCGAACTCGTCTCCGAACTCGCTGACGGCAGTGCCGTCACTGTCACACTGACCGTCGAGTGAGTCAGAGTGACTCTGGGTCGAGTCTGTCGACGTAGGACCGAACCAGTGCAAACGTGACGCCTGCAACAACTGTTATCGCACCCACGTGGACTAACGTCCCCAGCGACGCGCTATCGACAGCCAGCAGCGCTGCCGTCGACGCCGGGTGTTCCGGCAGCACCGCGGCCGCACCGAACAACAGCAGCACGAGCGTCGAGTAGAGCAACTGTGCCTTCTGTCTGGTTCCGGTAAGCAGGCCGAGGAAGAGCCCAACGGCCGTCGTCAGCGTCGCGATTGCCGTCACGAGCAACAGCAACAGCCCCACGTTGGCGACGGTGATTCCGTTGGCCCACAACAGCCCCAGCCACAGCAACGCTTGCAGCGGTGCTATCAGTATCATCCCAATCGCTTTCCCGTCGACAATTTCGGTCAGCGACACCGGCGCAACCCGCAGTAATTCGAGCGTCCCCCGCTCTAATTCCTCGGTCACCGAGTCAACCACGACAGAGCCGCTGATGAACGGGGGCAGGAACAGCAACAGCGGCAGCAGGATGGTGTACGTAAAGGTGAAGTACTGCGTGAAGTCATCGCTGTCTTGCTGTTCCTCGGGCAACTCGACCGGCGAGAACTCCAGATTATCGCTTCGGACGGCCCGCTCCTGACGCTCTAACTCCAGCAGCAACTCCTGCAACCGGACGATAACTAGCGTCGTCTCCAGACTGTCGGCTGGCACCTCGGCGTCGACGGCGATTCGCGCCCCCTGATCTGTTTGCACCTGCCTCGTGTGTAACACCGCGTTGAGGTCACCATCCTCGAAGGCTGCGAGCGCACCGGCTCGACTGCTGTAGGGTGTCGGGTCCACGCCTTGCATCTCCTCGGCAACGCGAATCAGTTTGTCTCGCTCTTCGCCGGAGACACCGACCGCAACCTCGCCACCCTCGGCGGAGGGGTCGTACAGCGAGGTCAACCCAACGACGAGGAACGACGAGAACGCGGCGATGAACAACTGAATCGCAAGCGCCAGCACGATGGTTTTCTCACGACTGAGCGCCGAGATTTCTCGGCCAGCGATGGTCGCCCGGGCGCTCGAAGCGAGCGCTGTGATTGGGTTACGCAACGGCACTCACCACCGTGAGGTTGTACGCGAGGTGGACGACGATTGCCACCGTCACCGCCGCAAGATAGGAGCGCCGACTCCCCTTCGCTCCCACTGCGGAGATTGTCGCTGTCACGACGTGTAGCATCAGTGGCGCGAGCAAGAACAGCAGGAGAATCGGCCCTTGCGCGATACCACCGGAAAGCCCGGCCTCTGCGGTGGCAACCTCCTGCAGTCCGACGAGCTGTGCGAGCAGGGCAATCTTCTCGCCGACGAAGAAGCCGACGCCGCTGGCGATGCCGAGGATTACTGCCATTCGCATCGTTCGCTCGAAGCGGTTGTGCGTGTGCGCGGCGTAGATGTGCAGACTCTTCGCGAACTCCTCGACGACGGCGACAACAACCAGAATCAGTACCGTCGCGAGTTGGACGGACACCTGCTGGACGGCGAACAGCAACGCAATTGCGAGCAACTGGCTGACGAACACGAACGGAATGAGCACGATAGTCATGATACCGACGTGGCGGGGCCGAGAGATTGGCACAGCCAGCGCGTCGAGCACTTTGCCGGGCAACGAGCGCTGGTCGAAGAGGTCTTCCTCGCGGTAGAGTCCAGAGCCGAGGCCGAAGAACAACCCCGCGGTCAACAGCGGCGGCAGCGTCGAGAAGACAACCGCCGACAGCGTCAATGCCTCACCCTGTAACTCCCGAACTACGAGCGTCAGCGGCGAGATAAGCGCGACTGCGCCCGATTCGGTGAAGATTGCAGGCACGAACGCGTAGCTGGTCAGGACGACGGTGATGGTCACCGTGATGAAGGTGAGTTCCTTGAACGACCGTGCGAACATCGCGCCGAGGAACGTCGCCGAGAGAAAGAGCAGCACAATCGGCATCACCGCGAACAGCGAGATAGCACCACCGAGGCCACCTTGAGCGATGTAGAACAGCGAGACTGCAATCACGCCCTCCACCGCCATCGCGCCGAGGAAGTAGGGCAGCGTCTTGCCGCCGATAATATCCAGCCGTGAGACCGGTGAAACGAGCATCAGTTCGCCGCGGCGGTTGAGTCGCTCGGAGAGCATCGTCGAACCATAGGCCTGAATCAGGAAGTTCAGCGGGATGACGAACACGAAGGCGAGCACCAGCGACTGGAACGGGAACGGCGGACTGATGTCGGCGGGCGAGCCGCTAATCTGGTCCTGTCCGAGCGTCGGCGCTGCCGACCCGACGCTTCCGCCAGCGGTGCCACCATCGCCCGAACCATCAGTGCTTCCACCGTCAGTCTCGCCGCCATCGGTTCCCCCGTCTGTGTCCCCATCTGAGCCGTCAGTGGCCCCGCCGTCGGTACTCCCATCATCGGTCCCACCTGAGCCATCACCGCCGTTACCGCCGTCGGTCGTTGTTCCGTCGTCAGTCTGGCCATCTGTTCCGCCGGGGTCGGACTGCTCGCGGAACTCGACAGTCACTTCGACCGGGAACGCGGCAGTCTGGTTCGCTTCCCCTGCGAGTTGCTGGTTGTTGTACCGCTGGACGCTCTCGCGGAACTCGGAGTAGGCCGCCGAGCCTTTTCGACTGTCTGCGACGCGAATGGTTCGGCCGTCGACGAGTAACTCGATGTCGCCGGTTCGAAGGTCACGCTCGTCCGCACCCGCGACAATCTCGAAGGTCGGGTCGCTCTGGGCGACGCCGTAGTACTGGCTGTCCTCGTCGACGCCGACGCGGTAGATGCCATCCTCCAGTCCAACGCCGCCGGCCGCAATCAGCGGCGAGACGGCAGCAAACAGCACAATCATCACCACGGTGATTGCGACGGTGCGGCGGTCCAGTCCGCCGGCATTTTTCTGGACTTCCCACCGGGCGATGCGGAGCAGTTTCCGCGGCTTCACTGTCGGCCCTCCTCGACGTAGCGGTCACCCGTCGTTCCGGCCTCGGCCACGTTCAGGAAGACCTCTTCGAGACTCGACTCCTCGGTGCGGATGTCGATTACTTCACCCCCGGCCTCCGTTGCTGCCGACCGCAGCGAGTCGACGGCGTCCATACTCTCGACGACGGCGCGATACCGACCGTTTTCGCGAATGCTGTCGTCGAGTTCGACCGTCGTATAGACGTGGTAGGTCGTCTCGCCGTACTCCTGACGGAGTTGGTCGAGGTCGCCGCGGGCGACGATTTTCCCCTCGTTCATGATGACGACCCGGTCACAGATCGACTCGACGTGAAAGAGGTTGTGTGCGCTGAAAATAATCGTCTTGCCTTCCTCGGCCAACCGCTCGGTGAACTCGATGATGTAGTTGGTCGTCAGCGGGTCGAGTCCACTCGCCGGTTCGTCGTAAATGAGGACTTCGGGGTCGTTGATCAGCGAGCGAGCAATGGCGACCTTTCGTTTCATTCCTTTCGACATATCGCCGAGTTGGCGATGGCGGTGTTCGAGGTCCAAATCGTCGAGTGTGTCGTGAATTCGCTGTTCGGCGACGTCGCTGTCGACATCGTAGAGGTCCGCAAAGAAGGAGAGATAGGAAATGGGCGTCATCTCCTCGTACAGGGGCGATTCCTCGGGGAGAAAGCCGAGGTGGTGGCGCATCTCCGTCTCGCTGACATCGTAGCCCGCCACTTCTGCGCTGCCATCGGTCGGGTCGAGCAGGCCAGCGAGCATCTTCAGCGTCGTTGTCTTGCCAGCGCCGTTTGGGCCGATGACGCCGAACACTTCTCCCCCGTCGACGCTGAACGTGCTTCCGTCGACGGCGACGAATCCGCCGTACTCCTTGCGAAGGTCCCGCGCCTCGATCATCTACCTTCCTTTTCGACCCGACTTATGTATATCTGGTCCCGCCAGTATCACTGTCGATGCTGTGGCCAGTTACGGTAATAATATTTAATTAGGTGGCGTTCGCACACCTAGCTGATGGCACAGGTCCACGGACTCGCAATTACACGATACGACCTATTGCTGGTGGGGATTGGTGTCGTGTTGCTGGTCGGGCTGATGGTCGGCCTGCTTCCAGCAGTGGAACTGTCACGCGCGCTGTTCGTAGCGAGTGTTCCAGCGACTGGTGGCGTTGTCTACACACTGTTTTACCGACCACCGGTCCCGGCGTCTGAGCACGCGAAATCGGAAAAGTGAGCGTTACCGTGCGACAGGCGACTGGTCGCCCTGAGTTGCCTGTTTGACCTGGAGGGCAGCACTGGCGGCGAGGCCAACAGCGAGGTCTTCCTGCTGCGTTTCGTCGATTGTCAGTTCGTCAGTGAGACTGCAGTTCGCACTGACGATGCCGCCGATTGGCGGCTGAACGGCGACGGTCGCTTGCGGGCCATTCGAGCCGTCGACGAGTTCAGAGCCGACGACAAATTCGCCCGGGAGCAGGTCTCGTGTCCGCTCTGCGACGGTCGAAAGGACCTGCCGGAGATGTTTGCGCTGTTCCGGAGTAAGTTCAATATCCGACGGCTCGTCACCAAACTGGGTATTGCCGTACATATAGTTCTCTTTCTTATAGGAGTGAGGCGGATATAAAAGCGGCGGCGGATACAATTCCTGCATTCAGGCTGGTCCGTTACGTACTTGCGACTCAAGGCACTACCTGTCGGTAATGGAGTATCTGAATCGACGGCGGGACCGCATCGAGCGTCGGCTCGAAGCGGTACTCGCGGAGACCGAACCGGATACGCTGACGGCGGAGATGGAGCACGTCTCGCTCTCCGGCGGCAAGCGCGTCCGGCCGACGGTCACTGTTCTCGTTTGCGACGCGCTCGGCGGCGACACCTCGGAAGCACTCGACTACGCTGTCGGCATCGAACTCGTTCACAACGCCTCGCTGGTCATCGACGATATCATCGACGAATCTGAACTCCGCCGCGGGACCCCGGCCGCCTGGACTGAATACGGCTACGGCCCCGCAATCACAGCCTCGGACGGGCTGATTGGCGAAGCCTTCGCGCTCTTTTCGACGAACGAACGCGCGATGCAGGCCGTCGCCGAGTCGATGGTCGAACTCGGCGAGGGTGAGGCGATGGAACTGGTCGGCGAACCAGTCAACGAGGAGAAGTATATGGAACTGGCCCGGCGCAAGACTGGCGCGCTCTTCCGGGCAGCCGCAGAGTTGGGCGCTATCGCCGCCGATGCCGACGCGTTCACCGTCGAAGCGTTCGGTCAGTACGCCGAGCGAGTTGGCGTTGCGTTCCAGATGCGCGACGACGTGCTCGACGCCACCGCCGACGCCGAGCAACTCGGCAAACCGACTGGAACCGACGCCGCGATGGAGCGGCCGTCGCTGGTCGAGGTGACTGACCTGACGCCAGAGGAGGCAACAGAGCGCGCCCGAGCGAAGTCGACCGGGGCACTCGAAGCGCTCGACGCCGCCGGTGTTGCGGACAGCGAAGCCAAAGAGTTCCTGCGGGAGTTCGCCGAGTTCGTGGTCGAACGCGAGAAATAATGGACGAACGCGCGGTCGTTACGGCCTTTCTGCGCAACGAGGGCGACGTACTCTTACTCAAGCGCAGCGACGAGGTTGGCTCGTATCAGGGCCACTGGGCCGGCGTCGCCGGCCACGTCGAGGACCACGACTCGCCAGAAGACGCCGCGCGTGCCGAGATTCGCGAGGAGACTGGCATCGACCCCGAGACGTGTACGCTCGTTCGCCGCGGCGACTCTTTTCCCGTCGAAGACCCGGACCTCGGCGTGCGCTGGACGGTCCACCCCTACCTGTTCGAGTGCCCGACGCCGGCCGTCGAACTCGACAGGGAACATACGGAGTTCGAGTGGACCAGCCCGACAGCAATCTTCCGGCGGGACACAGTCTTGAACCTCGACGTGTCCTACGACCGCGTTCGACCAACTGTTGCGACGGTTACGCATGACCACGAACACGGGTCGGCATACATCTCGGTTCGTGCGCTCGAAATCCTGCGTGACGAGGCTGCGCTGCTGGCGACAGACAATAATCTGCGGCGGGGCGACGATATTCTCGCGGTTGCCCGCGAACTGGTCGACGCCCGCCCGTCGATGGTTGTGCTTGCAAATCGGGTCGCGCAGGTTATCGACGCGGCTGGAACTGACCCCGCGGCCGTCGAACAGGAAGCCATCGACGCCATCGACGGCGCTCTGTCTGCGGATAGGCAGGCAGCCTCGGCGCTGCAGTCGTGGGTTGACGAGGCTCGTGTTGCCACACTCTCTCGGTCTGGGACAGTTCTCCAGGGCCTTCTCGAAGCCGACCCTGAAGCGGTGCTCGTTGCGGAGTCTCGGCCGGGAAGAGAGGGCGTCGCTGTGGCTGAAAAACTCGCCTCCGAAAGCCCGACCACGGTAACCAGCGACGCGGCCTTCCCGGGCCAACTGGCGGCGTGGGACGCCGACGTGCTCGTTGTCGGTGCCGACGCGGTGCTGCCGGACGGTGGGGTTCGGAACAAAGTCGGGACGCGGCCCGCTGCGGCCGTCGCCACAGAACTCGATATTCCGGTTGTCGTTGCGACGGCAGCCGGCAAAATCGCACCCACAGCCACCGACGACACCGAGCCACGACCCGCCGACGAGCTGTACGATGGGGCGGCGGCCATCGACGTTGTCAATCCAACCTTCGAGCGGACGCCAGCGGAACTACTCGACTGCTACGCTACTGACCGGGGCGAGCTTGCAACTGCTGATATCGAGTCCCTTGCCACAGAATTTGCTGGATATCGCCAGTCCCTTGACGAGCGTGAGCACCCGAACTGAGTTCGGCGACACAATCTGGCCAGCGAGCAGACGAGACCCTCCGGCGAAAGGGACACACATTTATGCAACGGCGGGGTAGAAACGGCTACTATGAGTAAGAAATCGAAGGCGAAAAAGAAGCGACTGGCGAAACTGGAAAACCAGAACAGTCGGGTGCCGGCGTGGGTCATGGTCAAGACCGACCGTGACGTCATGCGCAACCCACAGCGACGAAACTGGCGGCGGAGTGATACCGACGAATGAGCGCGAGTGATTTCGAGGAGCGGGTCGTCACTGTCCCGCTTCGTGACGCGAACCGTGGTTCAGCGACGAACGCCGCCGACAAGGCGCTGTCGCTGGTCCGCGGACATCTCGCCCAGCACTTCTCCGTCGACGAGGATGTCGTCCGCCTCGACCCCTCGATTAACGAAGAAATCTGGTCACACGGTCGAACGTCGCCGCCGAGTTCGGTCCGCATCCGCGCCGCGCGCTTCGAGGAGGAAGGCGACGTGGCGGTCGAAGCGGAAATCGCAGAGTAACGGTGCTCCGCGCGGCATTCTCCGGGTCGCCGTATATCGGCGTCTTCGCACGAGCGACCGACGACTGCTTGCTCGTCCGGCCCGACCTCGACGACGAACTGGTCGCAGACTGTGCCGAAGAGCTGTCGGTCCCGGCTGTCGAGACGACGGTCGGCCGGTCCGGCACAGTCGGCTCACTGGTTGCCGGCAACTCCAACGGGTTGCTCGTAAGTAGTCGCGTCAATGACCGCGAACGCGACCGAATTACCGAGGCAGTCGACGTTCCGATTACCGAACTTCCGGGTCGGATCAACGCCGCCGGAAACGTCGTCTTGGTCAACGATACCGGCGCGTACGTCCACCCTGACCTGCCGCGCGAGGCAGTTCAGCGGATCAAAGACGGACTCGACGTCCCGGTCGAACGCGGCGACATTGCCGGGGTGAACACCGTTGGGACGGCCGCCGTTGCGACCAACCGCGGCGTGCTCTGTCATCCGAAATCCACCGACGAAGAACTCGACCGGATCGAGGAGCATCTCGGCGTCCCGGCCGACATCGGGACCATCAACTACGGCGGGCCGCTCGTCGGGTCGGGACTGCTCGCAAACGATAGCGGGTACATCGTTGGATCCGAGACGACAGGGCCGGAACTTGGCCGAATCGACACCGCGCTCGGCTACGCAACTGACTGATCTGACACCTTTTGGCTGCTGTCGTATTCCCGCCGTACACTCCCGAGGGCGCCGAATACGCGGTACTCGTACCGGAAAAATTTACTCCAATACAACAACCAAGTTTAACTTTGCGAGGCCCAACTCACAGAATGTGAACAACGCTCAGCGCGATAGAGGGAAGGCCATCCATCGCGAGACAGGCCAGACCTTCTACTATGCGACACGGCTGCTCCCCGAGCGCATCCGGGAGCAGACATACGTGCTGTACGGCTTTTTCCGCGTTGCGGACGAGGTAGTCGACGACAATTCGGGCCAGTCTCCGGCCAGCCAGCGCGAGCAACTGGAGGCCATCCGAGCGGCCGCCCTCGGTGAGACATCCCACGACGAACCGGTGATCGAGGCCTTTTCTGACATCCGCGAGCAGGAGGACATCGCCGACGAAGAAGTCAACGAGTTCATCGACGCGATGTGCTCCGATATCGACACCGACCGGTACGAAACGTACGAGCGTCTGGCGGCGTACATGCGTGGGTCGGCCTCCGCAGTCGGCAACATGATGACGACTATCATGGACTGCGACCAGCCAGAGAAAGCCCGCCCACACGCGATGGCGCTTGGCGAAGCCTTCCAGTTGACGAACTTCATCCGAGACGTCCGCGAGGATATCCGCGAACTCGACCGGGTCTACCTCCCGATGGAGACGCTGGAGCAGTACGGCGTCAGTATCGAGCAAATCAAGCGCAAAGAGTGCAGTCCCGAGTTCAAGCGGGCAATCCAGTCAGAACTGCGCCGTGCCGAGCAACTGTACCGCGAGGGTGTCGAAGGAATCGAATACCTCCCGAAAGACTGCCAGTTTGCAGTCGTGCTGTCGGCGGTGCTGTACGCCGAACACCATCGGTACATCCGCAAGCAGGATTACGACGTGCTCTCCGCGCGTCCGGAACTGACGACACCGCGGAAACTCTACCTCGTCGCCAAGACGTGGTGGAACTGGCGGCGGTACAAGGACCCGGTGACTGTCTTCCGTCGTGTGAGTGCTGTCCCC
>JAQCNR010000152.1 GCA_028274925.1 Halovenus sp. | reverse complement strand
ACGCGGAGTGGGCCCGGCAGGCGTCTGAGTACGTCGGTGCGGCGTTTCTCGGTGGGATTGCACTCGACGGCCCGACCAGAGCGGCGGCCCGCGAGCTAGTGGCACGCGACCGGACAGAGTTCCTGCCGACAGACCCCATCGCGTTTATTGACGACCAACTCGCTGCCCTCGCAGATGTCCCGCTGGTTTCGGGATTTAACGTCCGGACGACGAGCCACGACCCACTCGCTCGGGCTGCTCGAGTCTGTGCCGACCACGACGCCATTGTCGAACTCAACGCCCACTGCCGACAGGACGAGATGTGTGCGGCCGGTGCTGGCGAATCACTGCTCCGTGATTCCTCGCGGCTCTGCGCGCAGGTCGAGACTGCTGCAGAGACTGGCGCGGCGGTCAGCGTCAAACTCCGCACAGAGGTCGACGGCGTTTCCCTCCCTGCGCTGGCGGCTGACCTCGACGCTGCTGGCGCGGACTACCTGCACGTCGACGCGATGGACTCAGAATCGGCCATCGCCGATGTTGTCGAGCAGACGACGGCGACAGTCATCGCGAACAACGAGGTTCGGGACCGCGAGTCCGTGGTCGAATATCTCTCCTACGGCGCTGACGCGGTGAGTGTCGGGCGACCGAGTGATAAGCCGGTGGTACTCGACCGCGTCACGTCGGCGGCCGAATCCTACCTCAGTGAGGTGTCACCGTGAGGTCGATTGCCGACAACGCGCAGTTGGCGCTGCTACTCGAAGTGTCGAGCACGCCCAAACCTGGCAACGTCGACCGCGAGCACGAGTACGAGGATCTGCGCTTCGAGCACTTCATCACTGGTGGCGTCGGCGCACGCCGCGGCCTCGAACGGGCGGCGACTGGTGGTCCTGTCGGCGACGCCTTCGAGCAGGCTATCGCCGGGATGAGCGGCCAGTCCGGCGGCAACACGCAGTTCGGTGCGGTTCTACTCGTGACGCCGCTTGCCGTTGCTGCTGCCCGCACACACGACGACGCCGACCTTCCGCGACCGCTGACGCCCGAACACGCCAGCGAGGTTGTGGCGGAGACGACTGTCGACGACGCTGTTGGGTTCTATCGTGCGTTCGAGCACGTCGGCGTCGCTGTCGATGACCCCCCAGAGGACCTCGGTGCACCGGACGTACGTCACGGCGCTGACGCCGAACCTGCCCTCCGCGAGCGCGAGTTAACACTGGAAGATGTGATGGCCGAAAGTGCCGATATCGACGGACTGGCGGCGGAGTACGTCAACGGCTTCGAGCGAACGTTTGCGATGGCCGAGCGAATCAGCGACGGTACAGGTCCAGTTACGGACCGCGCCGCCCGCGCCTTTCTCGAAGCCCTCGCAGCCGAAATTGATACGTTCGTCGTAACCCAGCACGACCACGAGACTGCCGAAGAGGTCCGCCAGCGCGCACAGGCTGCCCTCGAAGGAGACGAAGACGTCTCCGACCTCGCTGCCGAGTTTGTCGAGCGTGGCATCAACCCCGGGACGACGGCTGACCTCGTTGCCGGCGGTCTCTTTGTTGCCCTCGAAGGTGGACTGGAGGTCTGAGATGACGGAGTGGCCTGTCGCCCTCGCTGGCGTGACCGAAACGCTCGTCACGACACTCGGACCGAACGACCGCTGGAACGTCGCTGCGCTGGGTGTTCATGCCATCGAGGACGGGCCGCCAACAGCCCGCACGTGGGGCCGTACCCGGACGTGGCGGAACTTCCGCGAGCGCGGCGCCGGCTACGTCCAGTTCACGACCGACCCGGTGCTCTTCGTCGACGCCGCGCTGTCGATTCACGAAGTATCAGAGCCAGTGCTGGACGACGCTAGCGCGTGGGTCGAGGTCCGCCCCGAACAGGTTGAGACCGGCACCGAGGGCGATACCCAGTGGGTCGAGTGGGAACTTCCGGCGGTCGCCTCGGGGGTCGAGTCACGAGTTGTTCCAACGTTTTCACGGGGATACGCCGCTGTTGTCGAGGGGACCGTCGCTGCCTCTCGCCTCGATGTCGAGGGCTACGACAGCGCGGAACTGCGCGAGCGCATTGCGTACTTCGACGACGTGGTCGACCGCTGTGGGAGCGACCGGGACCGGCGAGCGTACGACCGACTGCTGTCGGTGGTCGAGGAGTAACGCATAGGTGTCTGCCGGTCGAGTGACCAGTATGCGCTGTCAGGAGCTTGCCGACCGTCTCAACGAGCGGCTGGATATCGCTGCGTACGCGGGTGCGGACGCGAGTGCGAACGGGCTACAGATTGGGCCTGCAGACCAGCAGGTTGACCGCGTCGCGTTCGCCGTCGACGGGGCTGTCGAAACCCTCGAGGTGGCTGCAGAACGCGACGCTGACCTCCTTGTCGTTCACCACGGCATCTCGTGGGGTGGCATCGAGCGCGTCACGGACCGGGAGTACGACCGCGTCGCGACGGCCATCGACAACGACCTCGCGCTGTACGCTGCCCACCTGCCGCTGGATGGCCATCAGGAACTCGGCAACGCCGCGAGGATTGCCGACCTGCTCGGTCTCGACGAGCGCGAACCCTTCGGAAGCTACGCCAGCGAGTATATCGGCCAGCGAGGCCGGCTATCCGAGTCTACGGACCGCAGTACGCTGGTTGCAGACCTCACTGCCGGGCTGGACAGCAACCACGAGGTACAGACGCTGGATTTCGGCCCGGAGAGGGTCCAAGACGTGGCTATTGTCACCGGCAGCGGCGTCGATTGGCTCGACGAGGCTATCGAGGTTGGTGCAGACGTTCTCATCACCGGCGAGGGCAAGCAGTCGGTCTACCACGAGGCCCGGGAGTCTGGAGTCAACGTCGTACTCGGTGGTCACTACGCGACGGAGACATTCGGTGTACGAGCGCTGGCCTCGCTGGTCGAGGAGTGGGGGCTGGAGACGACGTTCATCGAGCATCCGACGGGGCTCTGAGGGCATGGTCAGTTAATCAGTCGGGACTGCGAGAAACCAGAACGTCCTTTTTTTTGTTGGATCTGTCGAAACCCTCAATCTGTAATAGGTTTCAGAAGCCGTGCTGAATAGAGGGGGCGTATCTTGCATAGGAGTCCTGGCAGACCAGGCAAGTCAGCTTGACTGTCCGTCCCGGGACTGGGAGCGGTGCTTGAGAGGATACGTCCACAGAGCGTGTCGGGGAGGAGCGACCTATCGATTGCCACTTCATCCGGACTACCCTCTCGTGGAATCGCTACGGGGATTTATGATCGTGCTCTTTCTATTATTCGTATGACACTCGACGTACCCATTCCGGAGCCACCCGATCTCTCGAACCGGGGGCGACCGGAAGGTTTCGACTGGGAAGAATCGGAAACTCTCGGATCCGAGGACTTCTACCGCGAGGACCTCGAAGACCTCCTCGAGGAAGGCGCGTGGCGTGAAGGGTTCGAGGAGTGGGCGGAGTACACGGACCTCGACGAGGAGAAGGTCCGAGTCGTCGATGACTTTGATCTGTTCCAGGACTTCGACTTCTACCGTGACCCAACAGACGACCACCTCCGCTTCGACGCCCCGACGGTACCTGAGGACTGGCGCGAGCACGACGTGACCGAATCGCTCGATTCGAGTTCGGTCTCGGCCATCAACGGCGAGTTACATGACCTCGGTCGGGCCGTCCACGAGACACTCCAGAACTACCTCCAGCGGACCCGCGACGCCTCCGACAGGGATGAGGAACGCTATGGCGAGCGCGACGAGTAGAGTGAGGTAACGGAGGAACGCGGACGGTGGTGGGCCAAGCGGTGGATTGGCGGGCGGTGGTGGGGGTCACGAAGTTTCAGAAGGTGGTTCGGGTGAGTCCCTCCCCTTCGCTAAATCCACCGAATACTGCGCGCGAACCACATGAGTCGTGCTCCCGAGCCATTGGTGACTCGGGAATATATCTCGATCCAAGAGGTCTACACCCAGCGGTGGGAACCGAAGACCAGCACCAGCGCCAAGGCCGCCGGAATCGCATTCATCGACAACGGAGTCGTTTTCTTGGTCCTGAACTTCCCGGGAGTGGCTTCGAGATCTGGGTCAGTCGGGAAGGGAAGTTCGGCCTGCATCTCCAATAGGCAGCCCTACTGTTATCCCCTTAGATTTCCTACCATAATACATGGCAGATGATAAACAGGGCCGAGACGAGCAAGCGGATGACGAAAAACGTCGCCAGCAAGAGCGGATGCAAGAGGAGGCAAGTACCCGCGCCGATGAAGAAGAGCCGGTGCGCGTCGACCCTGGTGACCGGCTTGGTGATCTTGATAAAGCGCTCAAATCACACGACTATCCAGTCACGACAAATGAGTTGGTTGAGGCCTATGGCGATTATGAGCTTGAAACTCAGGGCGGGAAGAGGTTACTAGAGGACGTCCTCTCTTCAACTGAGGACCAAACGTATGACTCAGCCGAGGACGTTCGCAGACGGATACTGGAACTCATAGGCCGATAGCAACGGCTCAACACACCCATCTCACAAATTGGACCGTCTGTGATGAGATAAACTCCGACTGTGGTTACCTCTCTGCTGAATCCATCCTCTCTATTCAGCACGCCCTTTGTATCAACCGCTGAGGATTTCAACAGAGCCTTGTGGTTGTATTCGGGCAAAACTCTCTCAAAACCCACTGACTCTCAGACCGATTCGTTGAAACCTCCAGACCGCCCACGCTGGGACATGACTGACCACGACGGCCACTCCGAGCGCGAGGAGTTTGCCCACGACCCCATCGGCCACGCAGCGGTCGATGGCGACATGTCTGTCGCTGAACTCATCGAGCAGTACGGCCACGCCGGTATCGGCGCGACCCAGATTAGCGAGGCAGTGGATGTCTACGCCGAGATGCTCTCCGGTGACGTCACCAACGTCTTCGGGCTGGCGGGCGCGATGGTGCCCTCCGGGATGCGACAGATTGTTGCCGACCTGATTCGCGACGGCCACATCGACGCCCTCGTAACGACCGGTGCGAACCTCACCCACGACACCATCGAAGCTATCGGCGGCAAACACCACCACGGCGAACTGGGCGAGACGCCGACCGAGACGACGGAGTACGACGAGGCGCTCCGTGACGAGGGCGTCGACCGAATCTACAACGTTTATCTCCCACAGGAGCACTTCGCGCTGTTCGAGGACCACCTCCGCGAGCACGTCTTCCCGCCGCTAGAGGAGGAGGGTGTCGTCAGCATCCAGCGCTTCACCGAACAACTCGGTAAAGCCAACAGCCAGGTCAACGACAGCGAAGATATCGACGAAGACGGCGGTATCGCCGCGGCGGCCTACGAGAACGACGTGCCGGTCTACTGCCCTGCCGTGCAGGATTCGGTACTCGGACTGCAAGCCTGGATGTACAGCCAGACCTCAGAGTTCTCACTCGACGCGCTCGCGGACATGACCGGCCTCAACGACGTTGCCTACGAGGCAGAGTCTGCCGGGGCGATGATTGTCGGCGGCGGCGTCCCGAAAAACTACGTCCTGCAGACGATGCTGGTCGCCCCCGGCGCCTACGATTAC
Source organism: Halovenus sp. (assembly GCA_028274925.1). Classification (GTDB taxonomy): domain Archaea; phylum Halobacteriota; class Halobacteria; order Halobacteriales; family Haloarculaceae; genus Halovenus. Next base: position 8,788 of record JAQCNR010000152.1, on the reverse strand, counting down.
GCCGTCCAGTTGACGATGGACCCACCACAGACCGGCGGCCTCTCCGGAGCGACTCTCGACGAGGCGCGGTCGTGGGGCAAACTCGAGAAATCAGCGCGTAACGTCTCCGTCTACGCTGACGCCACCATCACGCTGCCGCTGGTTGTCGCCGGCGCGCGGAGTCAACTCTAGGCGGCGCGCGAAAACAACGGACAGTCCGCGAAAAACGAGATCTTATACGTCGCCCATCTCCACAATCGAGCACTCGTGGCCAGTGTCGTCAATGTGTGTTTCTGCTCGGGATTCCGCCGCCAGCCGGGACGGGTGGAATCCGATTTTACCGCAACTTTCGCACATGATCTCGTACATGCGTCTGAACCGTGTCGACGTAGACTATTAATCATTATGGTTCTCGTGGGAGGGGACGCTCACACGAGTTCGAGATGGATATCGTCGCCCGCAGTCAGTCCGAACCCGTCGTCGCCGCGGCCCTGATTCACCGCCAGTTCGACGTTGCCGTGACTTCCGACAGTGACGAGCAGTTCTCTGGGGTCGACGGCAGCGTACGAGCGTGCCAGTGGGACCGTCTCGCCGTTGACCACCACTGCCCCGCCGAAGGATTCTGTGACGAACGACCCCGGCACGTTCGTGATGGTGTTCCCGAAGTCGTCGACAGCAAGCACAGTCCCGGTTGCTGCCGACTCGCCGACGACGGCCTCGGGAAACCGGAGTGATTCGTAATCGTCGAGTCTGTGCAGTCCCTCGTCATCGTCGAGCGAATCGATTCCGATTTCGTGGACGCGGCCGGCCGCGGGGGCGAACACGTCGCGGCCGTGAAACGTCGAACTCGCGAGTCGGGGCGGCCAGTCGGTTCGATTAGTGCCCTCCGAGGGTTCTTCGCGTGTTTCGATGCGGAACAACTCGAACCCCTTGCCGCCGAGGGCGCGGGCAGTCGGGAGGAGCACGCCGTTATCTGGGCCGACCAGCGCGTGGCCGCCCGCCCGGATGACGATGGCGTCGCGGTCGGTGCCGACACCGGGGTCGACGACGACGAGATGCACCGCTGGTGGAAAGTACGGTAGCGTCTCGCGCAGCCAGAAAGCGCTCTGGCGCAGGTCCTGTCGCGGCAAGTCGTGACTCACGTCGACCAGTTGGCTGTCGGTCCACTGCGAGAGGACGCCTTTCATCGCACCGGGGTACGGCGAGCCGAAATCAGAACTCAGGGTGATCATCGTCACGACGTTCGGCCCGCGGCGTAAAAATCGGTGGGCATCGGCGGCTTCAGTTTCAACAGTTGCAATTCGGTGCCAACGCTTTTAGATGGGAGGCCGTAGATTTTCATAGAAAGATGGCTGGCGGTGAGGAGTTCGAACTCGAAACCGGGGAGTTACCAGCAGAGCGAATCGCCCCGCCGCAGTCCTTTATGGAGCAGGCGAACGTCACCCCGGCGCAGCTGCAGCGGTTCACCGAGGAAGGCGTCGACGCGTGGGAGATGGCCGGCGACCTGTTGACGTGGGACGAACCCTATCGGACAGTCTTCGACGAGGACGCCGGTGACTGGTTCCCCGACGGCCAACTCAACGCTGCGGCCAACTGTCTGGACCGCCACCTCGCAGACCGGAAAAACCAGCGCGCGCTGGTCTGGGAGGGCCAACTCGGCGAGACCCGTACCGAGACGTATCTCGAACTCTCTCGGAAAGTCAACGCCTTCGCAGCAGGGCTCCGTGACCTCGGCGTCGAAGCGGGCGATGTCGTTACACTCCATATGCCCGTCATCCCCGAACTGGTCGTGGCGATGCTGGCCTGTGCCCGGATCGGTGCGGTCCACGCCGTCGTCTTCGCCGGCTTCTCGGCGGAGGCGCTTGCAACGCGAATGGCCGAATCCGAGTCAGCGTATCTCGTCGTCAGCGACGGCTACTACCGCCGCGGCGACGCCGTCTCACTGACCAACCGTGCCGAGACGGTCCGAGCAGGACTTGACCAGGAGGTGACGACGGTCGTCGTCGACCGTCTCGACGACCGCCACCAGTACAGCCTTGGCGACCGCGACCACCGCTACGAGGAACTGCTGGCGGCCCACAGCGGCGAGACAGTCGACCCTGTCACACGAGCGGCCACCGACGAACTGTTCCTGATCTATACATCGGGGACGACCGGCAAACCGAAACGCGTCACACACACCACCGGCGGCTATCTCGCACACACTGCCTGGACCAGCCACGCAGTGCTTGATATCGAGCCCAGCGATACCTACCTCTGTACCGCCGATATCGGCTGGATTACCGGCCACTCCTACATCGTCTACGGACCGCTCGCGCTCGGTGCGACTGTGCTGCTCCGCGAGGGTGAGGCTGACCAGACCCCCAAGACGAAACTCTGGGAACTGGTCGAAAAACACGCCGTCGATATCCTCTACACGTCGCCGACGGCCATCCGGACCTTCATGAAGTGGGGCGAGGAGTATCCCGCCGAGTCCGACCTCTCCAGCCTGCGCTTGCTCGGGACAGTTGGTGAACCGATCAACCCGGAGGTCTGGCGGTGGCTCTACGAACAGATTGGCAACGAGGAGTGTCCAGTGGTCGATACGTGGTGGCAGACCGAAACGGGGGGGCACCTGATCACGACGATTCCGGGCGTCGACGAGATGCAACCCGGAACTGCAGGTCCGCCGCTGCCCGGCGTCGAGGCGACTGTTGTCGACGAAACAGGGACGGACGTCGACCCGAACACGGGCGGCTATCTCGCCATCGAGACGCCGTGGCCCGGGATGCCGCGCGAACTCTCGACGGAGACGCGCTGGGCTGAAACGAGCGATGTACTCCCGGATTCGGAGTGGGCGTACATGACCGGCGACGGTGCGGTCATGGTCGAAGACGAGTACGTGACGATTCTCGGCCGCGTCGACGACGTAATCAACGTCGGTGGCCGTCGGTACGGGACGCTGGAACTGGAATCAATTATCATCGGCGTCGAGGATGTCGCCGAGGCGGCAGTTGTCAGTGGGCACGAGGACCACGGTCAGGGGATCTACGCGTACGCCAATCCTGCGGCTGGCGCTGACGAGACGGCGGTCCGGGCGGCGATCAACCGCGCAATCGAACAGCAAATTGGCTCCTTTGCCCGCCCGGACCGCATCGTCCTCACGCCTGAACTCCCGAAGACCAGTTCGGGAAAAATCATGCGCCGCCTCCTGACGGATATCGCCCGCGGAAACGACCTCGGAGACACGAGTGCGCTCCGTAATCCAGAGGTTGTCGGCGAAATCGACTCGGCCACCAACAGCGACTGAGCTACGGTTTCGCTTTTCATCGAAATACCGAAACGAGTGGTCTACATATGAGCTAGCTCCCGTGGAAACGAGCCCGAATCAGGAGGTACGCTTTTGTATTTCGCACTCGACAGTAGAAGCGAAATGGTGGCCGAGGCTGACGCGGCACTGTCTGCTCGGGGATACGAACAAGTACGACGAGCGTGCCGCACGGACCGCGAGGAGTTGGTGGTCCGGTTGGCTGGGGAGGCAGGGCTGCGGGCTGGCGAAATCGTCCGCGTTCGTCCCACGGATCTCACCCCGTCTGACGGGTCGTCGCTGGAGTACGAGCTAGTGGTCCGCGACGGCGACCGGCGGACGGTCCCGCTCCTGTCGGACCTCGCCGACGCGGTCCAGCAGTATCTCGGGGCCAACGATATCGCCGACGACGAGGCAATTGTCGACGTCAGCGAGCGACGCGTCCAGATGCTCGTTTCGGCGGTTGCAGACCGGGCTGCCGAGGCTGTCGGAGACGTAACCCCTGCGACACTTCGGCAGTACTTCGCGCGCAGATTGCTGGTCGAAGACGGTGTCGACGTGCGAGCGGTCACGGCTGCTGGGGGCTGGGAGGGGGTCGACTCGCTGCTCGCTTCGGTCCCTGCGCCCGAGGACAGCGAGGTGACTGCTGCCTTCGAGCAACTCGACAGTGACCGAGAGACGGATGGCAGACTCCCAGCCGTGGTCGAGACGCTCGACAGCGTCGTCGACTCGCTGGCTGAGACGAACTCTCGGTCGGAGGTGGAGCGGGCTGTCTGCCAGCAGTTGGTCGAGCAGTACGACGCCGTCTGGATTCTGGACCGCGACCCGAACCGAGACCGGGCCCACGCAGGCGAGGACCCCGACTACTTCGAGGGGGACCGCGACGCTTCTGTGCTGGATCAAGCACTCGGGTCCGGCCGGGTGCAGGTCACGCCAGCGGACCCTGTTGGCCTGCTCGCCGCCGTCCCGGTACAGCACGGCGAAACCGACCACGGCGTGCTGGTTGTCCGCGCTACTGAGGCGGCATTCGACGACCCTGAACGCAGGGCACTCGCGATGCTCGGTCGGCAGGTTAGCCTCGCACTCACTGCCGTCGACCGCAAACAACTCGTCCTCGGTGGCGTCGTCCTCGAAGTCCAGTTCCAGTACGACGACACCGCCGCTGTCTTTGTCGACTTGGCGGCGACTCTCGACACTCGGCTTACGCTCGACGGCGCGGTTCCGAGCGACGACGGGTTGCTCTGTTTCGTCACGTTCGAGGGCTCTGCACAGGCGGCCCTCGAAGCGGCCACAGCGTGTGACCCGATTGCAGACGCGCGACTGATCAGTAGCACCGAAGACGAGGGGGTCCTCGAACTGTCACTGACAGGGGACTCGGCGCTGTCAGTTGTCACCGACCGTGGTGGGACGGTGACCGAGTTGACTGTCGAGAACGGGCAGGCGACGTTGACCTGCGAACTCGCGCCGGACGCTGACCTGCGTGCGATTCACGACCGACTTGCGGCGGCGTTCGGGGCCGAGTTGCGGAGCAAACAGGAACGGACCGCGACGACGGCAGGACTCGACAGGTCTAGCCTTCTCGACGAACAACTCACCGACAAACAGCGCGACGTCATCCGGACGGCGTACCACTCGGGCTACTTCGAGTGGCCTCGCGGCAGCACCGCCGAAGACCTTGCCGAGTCGATGGGTGTCTCCTCGCCGACGCTGCACAACCACCTGCGGCGCGCCCAGCAGAGTATCCTCGCGGAACTGCTCGAAAACTGACCAGAGACTCGCTTTATTGGCGTCTCAGTTCCGTTCCACCAGTCGTCGCTAGCCGTCGTCGCGGGCACCGTGAGTACAATGGACGATTATGATAGTTAGCCTGTCCTATTATTATCGATCCTTGTTGACTCTCATATGCAATGTCAGACCAGCCAGATGTCGAACTGGAGGCTCGACTCGCAGAGCAAGAAGAGTTTGAGCCGCCGGAATCGTTCGTCGAACAGGCGAACGTCACCGACGAGGGGATTTACGAGGAGTTCGAGGAGAACTGGCCGGACGCGTGGGAGCGTGCGGCTGAGTTGCTCGACTGGGACTCCGAGTGGGACGACGTCCTCAACGACGATGACGAACCATTCTACGAGTGGTTCGTCGGGGGGGAACTGAACGCGTCAGAAAACTGCCTCGACCGACACCTCGCCGACCGAGGCGAGGAAGTCGCTATCGAGTGGGTCGGGGAACCGGTCGACGAAACGCGAACCTACAGCTACAACGAACTCCACCGCGAAGTCAACGAGTTTGCCGCGGCCCTGCGCGAACAGGGCGTCGAGGAAGACGATGTCGTCACGCTGTACATGCCGATGATTCCGGAGTTGCCGATTGCGATGCTGGCCTGTGCCCGCATCGGCGCGCCACACTCCGTCGTCTTCGCGGGCTTCTCGGCCGACGCGCTGGCCGAGCGCATGGAGTCGGCCGACTCGGAGACGCTCGTGACCTGTGACGGCTACTACCGTCGCGGCGAACCGCTCGACCACCTCGAGAAGGCCCGTACTGGGCTTGGCAATGTCGGCCACGACGTGACGACTGTCATCGTCGACCGACTTGGCGACGAACGAACGGTCGACCACCGAGAGAGCGAACTCAATTACGCTTCGCTGGTCGACGAGCAGCAGGGGGCTGAGGTCGACCCAGTCGTCCGCGACGCCGAAGATATGCTGTTCCTGATGTACACCTCGGGAACGACTGGCAAACCGAAGGGTGTCAAACACACGACCGGGGGGTATCTCTCCTACGCCGCGTGGACCAGCCACGCGGTGCTGGATGTCAAGCCAGACGATACCTACTGGTGTTCGGCTGACATCGGCTGGATTACCGGCCACTCCTACATCGTCTACGGGCCACTCGCGCTCGGGACGACATCGGTCATGTACGAGGGGACGCCCGATTACCCAGACAAAGACCGCCTCTGGGAGATTGTCGACGACTACGACGTAAACCAACTGTACACCGCACCGACCGCAATTCGAGCGTTCATGAAGTGGGGCACCCAGTACCCAGAAGAGCACGACCTCTCCAGCCTGCGTTTGCTGGGGACTGTCGGTGAACCGATCAACCCGCGGGCCTGGAAGTGGTATTACAAACACATTGGCGACGAGGACTGTCCGGTCGTCGATACGTGGTGGCAGACCGAGACCGGAGGGATGATGATCACCACACTGCCCGCAATCAACAACATGAAACCCGGCTCTGCCGGGCCGCCGTTGCCGGGTATCGACGCCAACATCGTCGACACGAACGGCGACCAGGTTGAGGCTGGCCGTGCCGGCTATCTGACGGTCAACAATCCGTGGCCCGGTATGCTGCGGACGCTCTACAAAAACGACGAGCGATTCATCAGCGAATACTGGGACGAATACTCCGACCCCGAGGCCGACGAGTGGGTCTACTTCCCAGAGGATGGCGCGAAAGTCGATGAGGACGGCTACATCACCGTACTCGGCCGGGTCGACGACGTCATCAACGTCTCCGGCCACCGACTGGGAACGATGGAAATCGAATCGGCCATCGTCGGCGTCGAGGGCGTCGCCGAGGCAGCAGTCGTCGGCGGCGACCACGAAATGAAAGGCGAAGCTGTCTACGCCTACGTCATCACCGAAGACGGCCAGGAGGAGACCGACGCATTCCGCGACGAGATTATCGCGGGTGTCGAGGACGCTATCGGCCCGATTGCGCGACCAGAGCAGGTCATCTTCACCGACGAACTGCCAAAGACGCGCTCGGGCAAGATCATGCGGCGACTGCTCGAAGACATCGCGAACGGCGACGAACTCGGGAACACCAGCACGCTGCGCAACCCCGATGTCGTCGACGAAATCGAAGCGAAGGTCAGCGGCGACTAACCACCCGACCGGGGGGACCACACACATATGCACGACTCAGACGCGGATACGACGGAGGGGACAGTGACAGAACCGAGTGACGACCAATCGGCTGTAACCGACGGGGGAATTGCCGAGTCAGGCGAGGGCTATCTCGACGCCGAGGTCAACCTGCTCAGCCCGAGCACGGGCTTCATGCGCGACCACCTGAAACTCGTCTGGACGAGCTTTCTCGTCTGGATTCTCGTGACGTGGGGGCCGGTGACGGCGACGTTTCTCGCACCGGAGACGATGACATCGCTGTCGATTATCGGCTTCCCGGCGCATTACTTCCTCGTTGGCTTCTTGGCACCGACGGGGTCGCTGATTCTGGCAGCCATCTACGCGCACCGACGCGACAAACTCGACGAACGGTACGGTATCGACACTGGTGCCACGTCTGAAGCGCCGAGTGGCTCCGACGAGGCCGCCGCCACCGACGGAGGTGTCACTGAATGAACGCCGTGGTGCTGCAGGCCGACGCGCTCAACATCTCGTTCAAGCCAATCGGGGCGGCTATCGTCTTCGTGATGATGGCCACATTCCTTGGCATCGGCTACTTCTTCCGAGTCGCCGATACCGACGACATGTGGGTCGCGGGCCGTGGGATTGGTTACATGGAAAACGGGATGGCAATCGCCGCCAACTGGATGTCTGCGGCGTCGTATCTCGGACTTGCCGGGCTGATTGCGCTGGCAGGATTCTACGGACTGGCCTTCGTCGTCGGCTGGACGACGGGCTACTTCATCCTGCTCATCTTCCTGGCCGCGCAGATGCGCCGGTTCGGGAAGTACACCGCACCGGACTTCGTCGGGGACCGCTACAACTCCTCGGCGGCCCGAGCGATTGCCGCGTTCACGACGCTGCTCATCGCGTACGTCTACTCGGTCGGACAGGCCAGCGGCATGGGACTGGTCGGGCAGTACGTCTTCGGCCTTGAGTTCGTTCCGATGGTCATCGTTATGATGTCGATTACCGTCGGCTACCTCGCGCTGTCGGGGATGCTGGGCGCGACGAAAGGGATGGCTGTGCAGTACGTCATCCTCATCGTTGCCTTCCTGATTGGCGTCTTCGCGGTTGGGTTCTCACACCAGGGCTTCCTGGTGCCCCAGATTCAGTACGGAGCGATGATTAGCGACCTCTCGACGCAATTCTCCGAACCGTTCGTTAATGCTGGCTTCTACGTCTGGGCTGCAACGGCGTTCTCGCTCATCTTCGGCACCTGTGGGCTGCCACACGTGCTGGTTCGGTTCTACACGGTCCAGAACGAACGAACCGCTCGCTGGTCGACCGTCTCGGGGCTGTTTTTCATTATGCTTCTGTACTGGTCGGCACCAGCGATGGCCGCACTCGGGACGGACCTGTTCGCACAGGTCAACAACATCTCCCCTGACACCGTCTTCGCCAGCGCCGAAGCCGGCGGGATGTCCGGCGCAGAGGGTGACGTGATTGTCGTGCTCGCAGCACAGTTCGCCGGCCTGCCAGAACCGCTGGTTGGCTTCGTCGCGGCCGGCGCGATGGCCGCCGCGATTGCGACCACCGCAGGGCTGTTCATCACGGCCTCCTCGGCGGTCTCACACGACATCTACGCGGAACTGATCAATCCTGACGCGACCCAGCG
>JAQCNR010000144.1 GCA_028274925.1 Halovenus sp. | reverse complement strand
GCGTGTCCCCGGCGTCGAGACGGAACCGAGAGAGTTCCGCAACGAGGTCCTCTGCGTTGCGCTCGAACTCGTCGAGCATTGTGGTAATCGACTCGAATCTCTCGCGCTGGCTTTCGATAGAGTCTACAACCGTGCCAGCAGTAGATTCTGCTTCGCGGCTAAGCTCTGAGACCTCGTCGATAGCGGCAGCCGTCGTCTGAACGGTTGTTGCCTGGTCCCCAGTCGCGTCGCTGATCTCCGCAATTCCGTTGTCAATTTCCTCGGTTGCGTCTGCAATCGTATCGATTTCTCTGAGCGCAGATTCAACAGTATCAGTTCCGCGCTCGACTCGTTCTCGCGTCGAGCGGACTGACGCGGCCGCATCGGCTGTCTCGTCTCTGACGTCTTCGACCATCCGGGAAATCTCCTCGGCGCGTTCACGGGTTTCCTCGGCCAGTGATTTTACCTCGTCTGCGACGACTGCGAAGCCATCGCCGGCGTCGCCTGCGGTGTCACCACCGGCGCGGGCGGCCTCAATCGAGGCATTCAGCGCGAGCATGTTCGTCTGGTCGGCAATTTCGTTAATCACTTCGACAATCTCGGTAATCTCCTCAGTACTGTCAGTCAGCGATTCGATCTGTGCGACCGCGTCGGTAGTCTCTCGCTCGATTGCTTCCATCTCTTCGATAGCCTCGTTGGCAGCGCTGCGGGCTTCTTGACTGGCCACCGTTGCGCTGTCACTGGTCGAAGAGAGGTCATCAGTTGTCGCTGCAATCTGCTCGGCGGCCGCCGACATATCGTCGATATCCTGTGCAACTGCTTCGAGGCGTTCGCGTTGTTCTTTCGAGTCCGCGGCGATGTCGCCGGTTGTCTCGACTGCGCGGTCAACCGTCGACTCTGCTTCGCCGGTCAGGCGAACGAGTTCGTCGGCGTCGCGCTGGATGTCGCCAGCAAAGGCGTTGACTGACGAGAGCGCCTCCTCGAGGTCTGCCATCGTGTTGTTGAACTCTCGGCCAATGGTCTCCATCGCGTCGTGTTCGGTATCGATGTCGATGCGTGTCGAAAGGTCACCCTCGGCGGCCTGCTGCATCGCCTGTGCGTACCGCTGGGCAGTCTGCTGGTAGGCTTCTGCGAGTTCGGTTGCCTCCTGCTCTGCTCGTTCGGCCTCCTTTCGCGCCTCCTCGGCGCGTTGTTGTTCCTGCTGTGCCTCCGCTCGGGCTTGGTCGACCGATTCAATCTGTTCAGAAAGTGAGTTCCGCATGATATCGATAGCGTCGTAGAGCAGGCCAAATTCGTCTTTTCGGCCCGACCGGAGCTCAGTATCGAGATTACCGTCTGCGATGGCTTTGGACCGTCGCTCCAACTCGACAATCGACGCGATGGTGTTGGTTCCTGTCACCGACCCCAGCGCTAGCAGTCCAGCCCACGTCATCAAAATCGCGGCCGCTGCACTGCCAGTTACGAGTCCAACCGCAGTCACCATACTCCCCGTGATCACGTATCCGAAAACGAGTTTGATTCCGTAAGACCTGCGTATCAGGTTTGCCATATTCGGATTTACGATTTTCCGAGTATAAGCGTTCGTGAGGAGTTATTAGGCGTGATAACGGACCGACGGAAAGGTCATTCGCTCGTTCGAAAGGAGAGGTCGAGTGTCGGTGCCGAGTGAGTTAGCGACCCCATCGAGATGATGTCGACGCCAGTTTGTGCATACGCTGGGACCGTCTCGTGCGTAATCCCGCCGCTGGCCTCAGCCAGTGCCGAATCGCCGAGCAGTTCGACGCCACGAGCCGTCTCTTCGGGCGAGAGGTTGTCCAGCAGCACGATGTCCGCCCCTGCGTCGGCCGCCCGAGGCGCGTCGTCTGGACGCTCAACCTCGACTTCGATGTTCGTCGCGAAGGAGGTTCGCTCCGCGAAGTGAGCAATCGCGTCGTCCATCCCCATCTCGGCGATGTGGTTGTCCTTCACCATCACCATATGCGAGAGGTCGAGGCGGTGGGTATCGCCGCCGCCGGCCGCGACAGCGCGTTTCTCGACGCCACGGAGGCCGGGCGTCGTCTTTCGAGTGCCAGCAATTCGCGGCGGTTCGACTCCGGCAGCGTTGGCAGCTTCCTCGGCGGCAGACACTGCATTTCGAGTCTGCGTCGCGACGCCAGAGGCGTGACCGACAATGTTGACGGCAACGCGCTCACCGCGGAGGACGTCTCTCGCTGGCCCTGACACTCGAAGGACCGTCTCGCCAGTTTCAATCTTGTCGCCAGCCGCAACCAGCACCTCAGTTTCAACATCGAGATAGGAAAACACCGCCTCGGCGGCCTCCAGACCGGCCACAGTTCCGGGTTCTTTGGCGACGAGCCGGCCCTCGGTCGGTCCGGGGACGTGGTTGGTCACGTCGTGGTGGCCAAGGTCCTCTTCGAGCCAGCGTTCAACCTGTGTCGTTGGAATCATTGTGCGTCGGCTGCTGACTCGGGTTTGGCGTCCTCGACGAGATAGTGACAGCCGATGGATTGCTCGTTCTCCGCGGCCGCCCGCGAAATAAGCAGGGAAACGACCGACGCCGACCGGAGTTCGTACAACGACCGTGAGGTCCGGGTCCGGACGTAGGCGTCAACCTCACCCTTCAGTCGCCGGAGCACCGACTGTGAGCGCTTGAGACCGTCAGTTGTGCGCTCGATGCCGACCATCTCGTCCATCACGCGGCGCAGTCGGTGGAACTTATCGCGGGCGAAGTTGCCCGGCAGGTCTGGGTCACGTTCGAGGAGTTCGGGCGCTTCGATTCGCTCGATGTCGTTGCCGACTGCGTCCTCGCCGACGCGCTGTCCCCAGACCAGTCCCTCAAGCAGCGAGGTACTGGCGAGGCGGTTCGCGCCGTGGACACCAGTCCGAGAACACTCACCGACTGCGTAGAGGCGGTCGAGCGAACTCCGACCACGGTCGTCGACAGCGACCCCGCCACAGAGGAAGTGCTGGGCAGGGGCGATTGGAATGCCCTCGGTCCAGTCAACGTCGTGAGCAGCGCATTTGTCGGCGAGGTCAGGGAACTCCTCCTCGAAGTGCATTCCCGAGACATCGAGCGTAACGTCGCCGGTTTCCTCGCGCTCGGTTTTGACTGCACGGGCAACCACATCACGTGGCGCGAGTTCGGCGTCCTCGTGATACTCGGGCATGAATCGCTCGCCGTTCCCATTTCGGAGCAGGCCGCCTTCGCCGCGGACGGCCTCACTGATGAGGAACGTGCCACCCTCCGCGGCGTCGCCGCTCCGGTTCGAGGCGCCTTGCGCCTCGCTCTCAGTGTGACAGGCCGTCGGGTGGAACTGGACGTACTCCATGTCTTCAATGTCTGCACCAGCAAGTGCAGCCATGGCGATGCCGTCACCCGTCGCGGTATCAGGGTTGGTCGAACGCGGATAGAGTGCACCGATGCCGCCGGTGGCGAGAATCGTCGACCCGGCGTAGGTCGGTGCCCACTCACCGTCCTGTTCGAGAATCGCGCCGTAGACCTTGCCCTCGTGACGGATTAGTTCCAGCGCGGCCGTGTCCTCTCGAACTGTGACGTCCGTCTCGTCGGCGACGTAGTTGAGGAACGGGACGTGGATGTGCTTGCCAGTCTCGGCGTTGATGTGAAGGATGCGGGCCTCGTCGTGGGCAGCCTCCTGCCCAAAGTCGTACTCGCCACCGGTGGTATCGAACTCGATGCCGAGCGTGTCGACGAGCACGTCACTGACAGTGTCCGTCGCGTTCTCGACGAGTACCTCGACAGCCTCGGGGTCGGCGGTGCCCGCGGAGGCGTCGAGGATATCCTGTTCGAACTGTTCTGGGTCGTCGCGGGTAACGGCGATACCACCCTGTGCCCACCACGTCGAGGCCTGTTCGGGCCGTTCGGCCTTCGTCGCGAGGGTTACGTCAGCCCCGGCCTCGTCTGCAGCGAGTGCTGCCGAGAGGCCGGCAATGCCTGTCCCCACCACGAGGACATCTGTCTCCTGTTCGTTCATATTTCGAGCATTCGGTCGAGGGCAACCTGTGCGAGTTCTTTCTCCTCTGGCGCAACCTCGATGACGTTGCGCTCGCGGCCCTCGGTGAGTTCTTCGAGCACCCAGGTGAGGTAGTTCGGGTCAATCTGGCGCATCGCGTTGCAGTCCATACACGCGTCGCCACAGAGCGGAATCACGTTCACGTCTGGATGCCAGCGGCTCAGGTGGTTCGTCAGGTGCACCTCGGTGCCGATTGCCCACGTCTCGCCGGGGTCAGCCTCGGCAACTGTCTCGCAGATGGTCGATGTCGACCCAACGACATCGGCCGCTTCGACAACCTCACGGCGGCACTCGGGGTGGACGACGACGTTTGCGTCTGGGTTCTCTGCGCGGACCTGGTC
>JAQCNR010000140.1 GCA_028274925.1 Halovenus sp. | reverse complement strand
TTCGTGATTTCGCCGGTCCCCTCGCTGTGACTCAGTTCGGCAGGACGCTAATCACCGACATTGCTTCGGCGAACACCCAGACGACAAACAGGAGATAGCCCCCGAGCAACAGGTAGGCCTCGCGTCCAGTCAGCAAAAGGTCAGTCCGCAGTGTCACGAACAGAAGCGTCGTCGCAATCGCCAGACAGCCCATCATCGGCGCGGCGATGCCGAAATCGATTGTCGCGGCTCCGAGTAAGAGAATTCCGGCGGGAATGACGACTAGCAGGTCGAAAATATTAGAGCCGACGACGTTCGCGATACTCGCAACGTCGTCTTCTTTACCGGCAGCCTGAATGCTGACGAGCATATCGGGAAGGCTGGTCGCCGCGGCGACGATGGTCACGCCCCAGAGGAAATCTGACGTGCCCGCTGTCTCGCCGATGTGAATCACCGCCTCGACGAGTCGTTCGACAGCCACGAGAATGACGAGCAGTCCGGCGAGCAGCCAGCCCCACTGCTTGAGGGCGTTGATACTGCTCGTGTCGGGCGTCTCGCTGTAGTCGACGGTGTCCTGCCACTGCAAGAACAGATACAGGACATAGACGACCAGCGGTACGGCGGCCAGCGGTCGGGTCAATCGTGCAGTCGCGGTGGCTTCGGCCGGATTGTAAATGAGCGCTAGCGCGAAGATGAGAAACAGCACGACAACCGAGAGCATGTAGAACAGCGTCTCCTTGTGGACGAGCGTCCGTGTGGACTCCATATTCCGGTCGGCGACTAGCACGGCAAGCGCCGGAATAACGAGAATATTGAAAATCGCCGAGCCGACGACTGCGCCGACGCCGAGACCGAACGACCCCGCGAGCGCGGCAAAGACCACACTTGCGAGTTCGGGAAAACTCGACCCTGCGGCAGCGATGATACCGCCTTGCACGACCGGCGGGAGCTGGTAGTAGGTTGCCAGTCGGGCGCTTGCGTCTTCGAGCCACCCGCTGCCAAGCCAGATGGCAACCGTGGCGAGGACAACGACACCGACTGACACGACCAAGTCGAGCATCTGTGAAATCTTGTCCGGGGATTGTATAAAAACGGGCTGGTGTCGGTTCGAAGTGCAACTATCTTAACCACCGCCCGAGTACGCACGCCCAATGACGAGTGTCAAGAACTTCCGGGTCGAGACGGCCGCGACCGCCGCGGAACTCGGCCGGGGTGCGTTCGAGTTTACCGACGATTACTCGGTGTTCGACTGGGGGAAGATGCCCGACCAGATTCTGGACAAGGGAGCCTCGCTCTGTACGATGGGTGCGTGCAACTTCGAGTTGCTCGAAGCCGAAGGCGTCGGAACGCACTACCGTGGCGTCGTCTCCGAGGGTGAGGTTGTCGAGTTGGAGACAGCGCTGGACCGTGGCGACGCACCACGGGAGATGGCAATCGACCTGACGATGGTGCCCGACCTGCCATTCGAGGACGGCAGCTACGATTACGACGCCTACTACGAATCGGTCGAGGACCACTATCTCGTCCCGCTGGAGATTGTGTTTCGGAACCGTGTCCCGGTTGGCTCCTCGCTACGGAGTCGCTCCAACCCCGAAGACCACGGCCTCTCGATGTCTGAGTGGCCGGACGAACCCGTCGACCTGCCCGACCCAGTGGTCGAGTTCTCGACAAAATACGAGAAACAGGACCGGTATCTCGACCGGACCGAGGCGGCCGATATTGCGGGACCTGCCGCAATCGAGAGTCTGGAGTCAGTCGCTCGCGAGGTGAACCAAATTGTCACCGAACAGGCCGAAACAGCGGGACTCGACCATCAAGATGGGAAAATCGAGTGTCTGTACGTCGACGGCGAGATTCGCGTCGCAGACGTTGTCGGCACCTTCGACGAGAACCGTTTCTCACGAGACGGCCAGCAAATCTCGAAAGAGGTCATCCGGCAGTACCACAAACGCACCCAGCCAGCGTGGGTCGAGGCTGTGAGCGAGGCGAAACGCCGCGCGGACGAGGAGGGTGTCGCCGACTGGAAGAGTCTCTGTGAGCGCCAGCCAGACCCACTCGACAGGGACGTGATTCAGCTAGCGCGGGACCTCTACTGTGCCGGAACCAACGAGTACACTGGTACGGACGCCTTCGAGAGCCCACCGCTATCGGACGTGCTTGCACGCGTCACTGACCTGTAGTCTCACAGGAGCGAGTATAAAGTATCTGCTCGGTCGAGTCAGTATTCCCGCCGCTAATCGTCGTTGGTTGTGTGATCTGATGGAGGACAATCCGCTCGACGTCGTCACCGTAGACGGTGCGAGCGCGCTCGCAGGCCCACTCGCCGTAGGCCTCGATGATGGTTGGACTCGTCCCG
>JAQCNR010000136.1 GCA_028274925.1 Halovenus sp. | reverse complement strand
TATGGTCGAGATTCCTGACTCGTTGCGAAGTTTGTTCACTGCGACTGTTGAAGAACACGACGACCGCTGCTATATCGAGATTCCTGACTCGGAAATCGAACACGAGGCGGCAGCCCCCGGCGAAACCTACCGCATCGCCGTGCTCCCGCAGGGCAGCGATTCTGAGGCGGTACCAGCCGAAACAGTCGAGACATCCGACGACGACTACACCGAGCACGAGGCACAGCCCGAACCGCCGGTCGACGAGGGAGAGGTCCGAACAGTCGAAATCGAATCTGTCGGTGACCAGGGGGACGGCATCGCAAAAGTCGAGCGTGGCTACGTCGTCATCGTCCCCGGCGCTGAACCGGGCGAGCAGCCAACTGTCGAAATCGAACAGGTGAAACAGAACGTCGCCTTCGCCGAAGTCGTCAGGTAAGCCTCAGCGTCCGGACGGTGCCGCCGGTCGCTCATTGCTACCGACTCGAAGGCGGCCGTGGAGACCGGGCAACTTCGACTTCGTCTGCTGCCAGACCGTCCGCGCCAGTAGCCCGGCGACCACAGCGCCAGCGCCGACCAGCGCGGCTATGACTGGATGGCTTGCGATGACGAACACGCCAGCCAACAGCGCCGCCACGACGACCGCACTCGTAACCGTCCCACTCAATGTTGTGTATTCCGTCTGCGATGGGGTTACTCTCATTGTATCTGTACAGAGGGGCGTCAGCCACATAAGGGTAATCTGAATGATACTTCTGTAAGACGACTTACTGAAGTAATCTTCAGTTGTAGCCGTTTCACAGGCCCCGTCCGGAGCGACCGTGAGGAGGTCGAAACCGAGCACTTCAGTCTACCCGCGTTCGAGTCTGTTTTCGAACGGCCCCGGGCGGTTCGTTATCCAGCGCTGTGCAGGGCGGTGTACTGAAGACGGTTTCAGGAGGGTTTTTTCAGGGACGGCGTCGAAGGAGGTGCATGTGCAGCCCCGTAACGGGACAGAGCGACGATGAGTGAGGAGAGTCTGGACCCGGCGGATGCCTTCTCGCTCCTGGGCGAAGATGTCCGTCTGAATATCATCGCCGCGCTGGACGAGGCGACCGGCGAGCCCATCGGATTCTCCGAGTTACAGGACCGTGTCGGTGTTGAGGATAGCGGCCAGTTCAACTATCACCTCTCGCAGCTTGTGGGACATTTCGTCACAAAACCCGACGACGGATACAGGCTCACAGCTGCAGGCGAACGTCTCGCTCGCGCGGTGTCGGCTGGCCTGTACACCGACAGCCCGGAGCTGTCGCCGTTCGGTGTCGACGGCACCTGCAATAGCTGCGGGCTGGAGGCACTCGACGCCGCCTACGCCGATGAGCAGTTTGTCATCGCCTGCCGGGAGTGTGATCACCAGATGCTCGAAGTCGACGTCCCCCCGAGTCTCATTCGCGGGCGTGACCCCGAAGAAGCGCTTGCCGCCTTCGAGAAGTGGTCCTTCGAGCAAGTCGAGCAGGCCTACGCGGGCATCTGCCCGACCTGCGGCGGGCCAGTCAACCACGGTATCACAGAGGACACCGCTGATGTGCTTCCCTTCGACGTGCTCCCGGAGATTGTCTGTGAGGTCTGTCACCGCCGGGTCAGAACCTCCTTCGCGGCTATTGCGCGCCGTGACCCGGCTGTCAACGATTTCCACGAACGGCACTTTGTCGACTACCGGAGCAAACACTACTGGGAAGTCGACGACTTCGTCTCTGACGATGGCCTCGAACTGCTCTCTGAGTCGCCGTTTCGAATGCAGGTAACGTTCACTGCGTCGGGGGAAATCTGTGAGGCTGTCGTCAACGATACCCTCAACGTCGTCCGCGTCGAAATCCGCCACACTGCGGACGAAGACGCCTACAAGGTGGATAGCGAACCGGGGCAGTAGCTCGGCATTCGCGCTGCTCGGAGCTCTGTGAAACCACGCGGCGGCAGTTAGTACGTCCGTGCAAAGTACGCCGTCTCTTCAGCGTCTTCGCCACAGATTGCACACTCGTCGTGAATCGGTTCCCCGTCGCGCTCCAGCGGCACCATCGTAATTTCCGCTGCCATCGCCTCCTTGATCGGTTCCTCGCAGTCTTCCTCGCCACACCAGCCACACTTCACGTAGCCGCCGTGCTGGCCGAGGGTGCCGAGAATCTCCTCGCGGCTCTCGGCCTCCCGAGTCGCACCGTCCAGCGTCTCCTCAGCGCTGGCGTACAGTTTCGCGAAGATTGTCTCCAGATGGTCGTCGACAGTGCCCGAGAGTCCATCTCGGTCAACCGCTTCGCTCTCGCCGTCGGGTCGGTGAACGAGCGTTGCCATCTCGTCGTCGACTTCGTTCGGGCCGACCTCGATTCGCAACGGCACTCCCTTGAGCTCCCACTCGTTGTACTTGAAGCCGGGATTGCGGTTCTCGCGGTCGTCGAGGTGGACGCGCACGCCCGCGCCGGCGAGCGTCTCCTCAATCTCGGCGGCGTACTCGACAACTTCGTCCTTGTTGTCTTCCTGCCAAATCGGGACAATAACGACCTGCTTGGGCGCGAGCGTCGGCGGGAGCACGAGCCCCTGGTCGTCGCTGTGGGTCATGATGAGCGCGCCCATTGCCCGCCACGAGAGCCCCCACGAGGTGGTGTGGGCCGTCTGGTCATCCTGGTCCTCGTCGGCGTAGGTGATACCGAACGCCTCGGCGAAGGAGGTGCCGAGGTAGTGCGAAGTCGCGCCCTGAACACTTTTGCCGTCGGGCATCAGCGCCTCGATGGTCGTCGTCGTGTGTGCGCCGGGGAACTTGTCGTGGTCGGGTTTGCGTCCCACCAGCGGCGGGATAGCGAGCACGTCCTTGTAGAGCTGTTCGTACTGCTCCAGTCGCGTCATCGTCTCGTCCCACGCGCCCTCCATCTCGTGGTGAGCGGTGTGGCCCTCCTGCCAGAGGAACTCCTTGGTTCGGAAGAATGGCTTCGTCTCGGTGGCCTCCCAGCGAACGACCGAACACCACTGGTTCAGTCGCATCGGGAGGTCACGGTGTGAGCGAATCCACTGGGCCATAAACGGCGCAATGATGGACTCACTCGTTGGGCGAACTGCGAGTCGCTCTTCAAGTTCGTCGTAGCCGCCGTGGGTGACCCACGCCACTTCGGGGTCGAATCCTTCGACGACATCTTTCTCCTTTTCGAGATAGCTCTCCGGGATAAACAGCGGGAAGTAGGCGTTCTGGACGCCGGTGTCTTTGAACCAGCCGTCGAGATAGTCCTGCATGCGCTCCCAGATGGCGTAGCCCCGCGGTTTCGTGACGATGAACCCGCCCATCGGTGCATAATCGGCCAGCCCGGCCTTCTGGACGACTTCCGCGTACCAGTCGCCCGTGCTGTGTTCTTTCGACTCGGTAATCCCGAGTTCCTGATGTGACTCCTCGCTCATAGCAGTCATTCACGTGGCCACCAATAAACCAATGCTGTTTCGGTCTCTGTCATCGGCAGTCAGTCGCTGCGAGTCACACGAGAGTCCCACGGCTCACAGCTGAAAAGAAAGAAAGACAGCGAAGAGTGCTGTCCTGCAGAAATCGTCAGTATCCGTCGTCAGTCGTCGTTGTCGCTGGTGATGACTGCTTCTTCTTCGTCGTCGCTGAAGCCTGCAGACTCTTCCTGTCGCTGCTTGGCGTCAGGGTCGTACTGCGCCTCGATGTTCTGGAAGCGCGGAACGAACGAAAGCTCGTGGTGGCTTTCGGTCGGGTGACCGAGGTAGCGGTCTTCGAGGTCCCACTGTGCCTCTTCGTCGTTTTCGGCGATGTTGACCATGTCCTCGTAGACGGCGTGTGCGCCACTGTGCAGGGCGTACAGCGTGATGAACTGGTATTTGTAACCGAGGTCGCCCAGCTC
>JAQCNR010000134.1 GCA_028274925.1 Halovenus sp. | reverse complement strand
AGTTTGTCGCCGTCCTCCAGAGCTACGGGACTCCCGCCGCGACGGTGTACTTCTCGTACACCTACATCTACGGCTACATCTTCCTCCTGTTGTTCCCGGTGGTTGCCTATCTCGTCATGCAGGACGACCGGCCGTTCCGGATGGCGATTATCGCCTACGCGCTCAACTACGTCATCGGCGTTGGCTGTTACGTTCTGTTCATCGCGTACGGGCCGCGTAACGTGATGCCTGACCTGGTCGACCAACTCCTGTACGTCCACTGGCCGGAGTCGAATCTGCTCACCACCGAAATCAACTCCAACGTCAACGTCTTCCCGTCGCTGCACACCTCGCTCGCGGTGACAGTCGCCATGCTCGCCTACCGAACCCGTGAGGAGTATCCGGCGTGGCTGCCGGTTTCGTCGATTGTCGCGGGCTCAGTCGTCATTTCGACGATGTATCTCGGCATCCACTGGCTGACTGACGTGATTGCTGGCGCTGGACTGGCGGTGTTCTGTGTTGTTGCGGCAGCGTGGTTGACCGACCCGACGAATCTCGACGGAAGAATTGGGTCGCTCGGGCGACGTCTCCGGCGGCCAATCGACCGATTCACCCGGGCAGGGCTGGACCGACTGCAACAGTTCACCCGCGACCACGAATTACCGCTTTGAGCCCGCGAGCGGGTGCCACTCACTCTCGGTCTGCTGTTGCCATATTCGTCCAGCAGTGCCCGTCGGCGTGTGCTTGAGTTCGACCGTCAACTCGGCGGCTTCGCTCAGTATCCGCCGTGATTCGAGGCCGTGTGGCTGTGCCAACCCGAACAGTCCGAGATAGCCAGCCGAACCGAGTCGCGACGAGACGACGTGTGCGAACTTGAACGTCGCCTGGTCGCCGGTCGCCCCGAGAATCGACGACAGCGAGACGAATCCGATCCGCCCACTCTCGTAGCCCGCGGCCTCGAGTCGGTCGAAACAGGCTGACAGTCCAAGTCCAATCCCAGTGAGGTCGTCCGGTGACGGGACGCTGTAGACGAACACGCCGTCGCCGCGCATCCGACTGGACCGCTCCGTGCCCTGACACTCGACCACACAAACAGACTGTGGTTCGTCTCGGGCGCCGTCGAGTCGGTCAAGGACCGCTTCGGCCGGCTCCTCAGTCGAGACGACCACCGCGCCCTCACCAGCCTCCAGTCCCTGCTGTACGGCGTCGTACAGCCACGACGTCGTGTCCGCGCCGTCGGTGTCTGCGACCAGCACGGTCGCTCCGGGGGGAAGTCCAGTGAGTGCGTCCAGTTCGAAGACCCCAGACAGGTCGTACATTAGTTCTCGTCGATGTTGCGGAGCGTGGCGACGAAATCGTCGTCGTCTTCGATACCCCCCAAGGTGTCTGAGAGTTCGTCGCGCAGTTCGTCCAGTCGCGTTTTCAGCCGCTCGTACTCGTCGTGGTCCGACAGTTCGCTGGCGTTTTTGGTCGCTTCGAGTGTGGCTCGTTTCTCGACCAGCGCGTAGTACTCTTGCAAGAGTATGTCGTAGGTCGACCGTTCGAGCAGGTTTGCGACCGTCTGTTCGAGTTCGTCACTTTTGACGGGTTTGGAGAGATAGGCGTCGAATCCCATCTCGAGGATATCGAAATCTGGCTCGACGGCGGTCACCATCGCGACCCGGCAGTCGATACCTTCTCGGCGGATGTGTTCGAGCACCTCGTCACCCGAGAGCCCGGGCATCATCCGGTCGAGCAGTACAACGTCGATGGACCCGTCGAGCTTCTCGATTCCTTCGTCACCGTTGCGCGCTGTCTCGACAGTGTAGCTGTCCGTCAACCACAGGCGATAGGTTTCAGCCACGTCTGGCTCGTCTTCGACGATCAACACGACTGGGTCCGATGCCGTCATCTGGCCTACTGTTCGCTGTCGATGTACATAGCCTTGTGGGGAAGCGCTGTTTTTGCGTCCTTTCGGTTTGCGGTCCGATCCATTCGTCCACAGACAGGCCCGCCAGCGAAACCGTTTCGACTGCAGCGCTCACGACCCCGGAACGTCGGTGGCTTCTGTCCCTTTCGAGGGAAACAGCCGGCCGGTTTGCCAGTAGAGTCCGGCGAGTAACACAACCGCCCCGACCAGCGGGAGCAACGCCGAGGCCATGTAGACCGGCCTGAATCCAACGGCGTCGATGAGCGGCAGCCCCACTATCGGCCCCAGTCCACCACCGATATCGCTGAAAATGTTTATTGTTCCGCTGGCACGGCCCATTCGCTCGCTAGGCGTGAAATCCGCGAGCAAGGCCATCAGCGGTCCGAGCGTCCCACCGGCACCAACTCCGACGACCAGACAGACCACTCCCAGCGCCCGGGCAGACGCTACCCAGGGGAGGACCGCCAGCCCCGCCGCAAACAACACGACGAAGCTGGTGAGTGTTGGCACCCGCGAGGACTGTCTGTCGGTAATGTAGCCGCCGAGTGCCATGAAACACACCTCTACCGTGATCGTTATGCCCATGAAAATTCCCGAGGAGCCCTGTGCCTCGAACCCGAATACTGCAATCTCTTTCGCCTCCAGTAACAGTACGAGCGAGGCGAACACGAGGCCAATATACGAGAACCACAGCCCGAAATTGACGAGTCCGAGCGAGAGTGTGGGCACGCTGGTATCGAGTGCCTGTAGGCTGAACAACTGGGCACGCTCTCCGGCGTCGTCGGGGTGGTCGTGGCTGTCGGTGTCGTGTGTCTCTGGCACCGTCAGAAACGCGAGCACCGTCGCCGCTGCTGCGAGCGCGGCGGCAGTGAGAAACGCCTCTGTGTTCCCCGCGAGTTCGCTGGCGATACCGCCGAGTACCAGTCCGGCCGGGAAGCCGAGGATACTCCCGCCCCGGATCAGTCCCATACTGGTCCCTCGTGTCTCCTCGCTCGTCACGGTGGCAATAATTGTATACGACGTTGCAAACACGAGCGCACTCCCGACGCCGTGGAAAAGCCGCGCAGTGAGAAACCACGCTCCGGGGTTCGGTGCCCCGACGGCGATAACGTAGCCGATGGTCGCGAGGGTCTGGATACCGAGGCCGATGACAAACGGCGCTCGCGTGCCGTAGGAGTCGACGATGGCTCCGGCGGGTGCGTTCGAGACGAGCCGAGAGAATCTGTTCGCACTGAGCACGATACCAACGAACACCGGCGAAATCCCCAGCACTGCACCGAGTGTCGGAAAAATTGGAAAGACGACACCGCCGCCGAAGCCGACGAGAAACGCACTGGTCACCACCGACCCGACCACGAGTCGTGGCGACTGTCCCGCTGTCCGTGGCTCCGGAAACAGTCCACTCATCGCGTCCGAAGGGAGGGAGTCACTCGCTGACCCGGACAGCCGGGGTTGCGGGTCGTTTGTTCGCCCAGTCAGTCCTCCGGGAACGCTCCGCCGTGGCTGTCCCTTCGACAGCGTGGGTGAATCCGGTCGCGGAGCGGTCTATCCTCGGTGTGGCCTGTGTGTGGGTCTCAACTATCATCGTAGTCACGCAGTGCAGCGCGGCTGTTCGAAGGGGTGCAGTCTCCCGTCGATTCAGGAGGCGTCGGTCACGTCGTCGTAGAAGTACGATTCGAGGAAGCGAGTGATCGCGTTCGCGCCAGCCAGCGAGGTGGTCCCGGCCGGGTCCTCGGTCGGAAGCACCTCGACCAGGTCGAGCGCACCGACTTTCTCACAGTCGCCGAGCATGTCGGCGGCCGTCCCCAGGTCGGCCGTGGTGATGCCGCCTGGCGATGGCGTCCCCGTTCCGGGGGCAAACGATGGGTCGAGCACGTCGATATCGATGGTGACGTAAACCTGGTCGACGCCGTCGGTGGCGTGTTCGATTGCGCCCTGCATACACGCCTCGATACCCTTCTCGTGGACATCGCGGGCGAAGTCGACGTACAGCGTGTCGTCTTCGACCATCTCGAGAAACTCCATGTCAGCGTGGCCACGGATACCGACCATC
>JAQCNR010000128.1 GCA_028274925.1 Halovenus sp. | reverse complement strand
ACCTCCCAGTTGAGCGTCCCGAAGCAGTGGTTCTCACAGAGCTCGCGGACTGCCTGTGGGTCCGATACGAGCGCGCCGGTCGATGTCGTTGCGGCTTGGAGTGTTGCCATGGATTGTTCTCGGGAGCTGTCTCGCGCCCCCGCACCCCTCCAGGGGGCGAGCAACTGCTCACGCGTGACGGCCACATGACGTTGCGCTGCCGACGCGTCGAGCTGTCAGGATTCTCTGTTGACGTCACCGTCCCTCGTCGTATTCGGTTGGGTGAGAACATCCACCTGCTCGAGGAGCGTCGTCGCGGTGCTAATTCGCTCTCGATCAGCGGGCTCCAGTTGGTCGATGTCGATACTGGTGAGGCTGCTGAGCGCGCGGTGAAGTCGATAGCCAGGGGTGTCTCGTGGGTCCATCTGTGCGCCTCCGCCAATTTGCGGCGCGAAAAACACCGGCGAGCTGTCAGCAGGGCAGTCCGGGGGTAATCACGACCTGGTCTCCAGTTAACCAACAGAACGAATCGATATCGGGATTCGTTGGTTAAACTGGCACCGTCTCTACTGACCGGCTTCGGGTTCGGGTCTATGGCGGAGTGATCCGCACCACTGACACTCCCATATGGGCTGCCCGGTCCACTCGTCGTCGGGGATAGCCTCGAATTCGTGGAATCGATGCTTAGTTTCCTGATCACACTCCCGACACTCGAGGTAAGTTCTGTTTGGGCGCTCGCGTCGTGGCTGTTCGGTATCGGTCTTGCCAACGGAGTCCTGGAGCGCAATCGCCGGCACCAGCCAGAGGTCGTCGTCTGCGTCCTCACGTAGGCTTGCAAGACGAGCTTCGGTGCGAACCCCACTCCCGGTTTCCTCGTAGAGGAACGCCGTGTGCTCGCCTTCGTGACAGGACTGCGTCGTCTCTGTCCACGCCGTCCGCTCACGAGCAGCCGCGAGCAGCTGATTACCACATTCAGACATGACCCGTGTCGCCGAGGGGAGCGAGGGCTACTGATCGACAAGCTGTGGGGCCGGTTCCTCGTCGAGATCATAGATTAGCTTGCAGTCATCGACTACTGGGTCATCATCTGCCCTCGCGAGGAGGGTGGCCGCAGCAGATCCCTTCCCGACGGCGCCGTAGAACGTCGACGCCTCGACGAGCAGCTGGATAACGTGGAGGAGAGTCCGTTCGGCAGTCGATGTGTCCTGATCATCGGCTGCTTCGAGATGGTTCGTGAGACAGAACCGGCACTTCGACTGGCCAGCGGGAATTGACGCTCCACAGGAAGCGCACTCGCTCTCATCTGCTGACGGGCCGTCTGGATAGTCCGCGTCGACGCCACCAGAGCGTTGCCGCCGGGGCTCGCCACTACTACTGGCGAGTTGGTCGTCGGGAACGTGGGTCGCTTCGCCGAGCGGTCGGAGGGCTTTGTAGTCGGCGTACTGGTCGGTCATAGAGTGATCTGGCCGTATCATGCGTCGTCTTCGGGTTTAAACAATGGCTCTCACATCAATCAGCCTACAGACATACAACCGAAAATCAGCAGTGTGGGCGTTAGACAGCCAGTTCGTCCAGCGCGTCGCGGTGGGTCCGCCCGGTGACCACCGAGACGTTCGCAACGTCAGCGATGTCCGACTGGGTGAGCCACCGCCCGTCTTCGCGTCCGGCCTTGTACAGACAGGCTGCGGCGAACCCAGATGGTCGAACCCCCGTGGTTGCCCCGGTCGATTCGGATGCCTCCGCCAGCTGCCGAGCCCGCTGCCGGATCTGATCGGAGACGTCGAGTTCCGAGGCCAACC
>JAQCNR010000117.1 GCA_028274925.1 Halovenus sp. | reverse complement strand
ACCTCCGACCAGAACAGGTCGAAGACGACGGCTGGATAGAACTCGCCTGCGACTCCTGTACGTTCGTCGTCGGCGTCGACCCGCTGACAGCACTGTTGACCGACGACCGTGTGGGGGCAGCGTTACGCGAGGTCGGCATCGACCCGCTGGGCCACGACTGGGAGCGGCCCGACAGCCAGCCGACCGTGTTGTCTCGGGACCCGCCGCTGCTCTCGGTGACCGTGACCGGCCCGTCGGGTACCGTGACGCTCACCCTCACCGGCGACCTCGAATTCGAGGCAATCGACACCGAGTAACCGCGGTGTAACTGGGGTATCATTAAGTACGAGGCGGTCGTCTGTCGGTCGTATGACAGAGGAAACTGTCCACGAATCTGGGGAGCAACGCAGCCGACGCGGTATTTCATCGTTCTTGCGACGCATCTCGAACCGGCTCCGTCGGGGGGAACCAGTTCCGGTCGACGAGGAACAGACGGTGACTGTGGAACCGCCCGAGGAAGCTGAACTCGATGTCGAAGTCGAGCGCGAAGGCGGAAACATCAGCCTCGAAATCGACGTCGAGTGGGCCGAGGAGGAAGGCGGTGAAATCGAAACCGAGACACAGGCCAGCAAGGCGACGTTCGGTCTGTACAAAGACGACGCTGGTGAACACCGCTGGCGGCTCCGCCACGACAACGGCAACATCATCGCCGACGGCTCCGAGGGCTACTCCTCGAAGCAGAAGGCACAGCAGGGCCTCGAAAGCGTCAAGAACAATGTCGCTGGCGCGTACGTCGAAGACCTCTCGAAAGACGAGCAGGACGAACCACAGGAGGGTGGCAGCAAGGCAACCTTCGAGATTTACGAGGACAAACAGGAGAAGTGGCGCTGGCGACTCGTCCACGACAACGGCAACATCATCGCCGATTGTGGCCGTGGCTACTCCTCGAAGCAGAAGGCCAAGCAGGGGATGAACTCAGTCAAGAGCAATGCGCCGGGCGCACCTGTCGAAGCCGATACCTGATTGTCGGGGGTAGTTCGACGGTCAATCCGAGCCGACAGTTCTATAATGGCCTTTGTCTTAACTCCGATTAGAACCATGCTGGATAAACTCGATCCGAAACTCGTCGCTGTGCTCGCGTTCCCGGCGCTGCTGATCGCGTCACTGCCGTTCGTGTACGTCAGCGGCATCTTCTCGATTATCATCACCAACCAGTTCCTCGATGCGACATACCCGAGTTCGGGCATTGGCTACACCGTCGGTCCCATCGTCGGCGTCCTGTTCGCGCTCTGGGCGTCGAACGGAATGTACCGGCTGGCGAAGGAAGTGCAGGACGAAGCAGACACCGAAATGCCGACCGCGTAAAACGCGACGACAACCCTGTCGTCGCGAGGCCATCGGAGGGCCGATGTCAGGGAACGGGGATTTCACCCCATTGTTCCCTTTCTTTCGTATCGTAATAAACGACGACGCCAGTTTCTCATTCAGAAACTCGACAGTACGCTGTCGCCGAACGTCGACAGCGCCGTCTCGGGGGTTTCGCCTCGAATGCCGACGAGTACGTGGTCGACCCCAATCTGGTCCAGTTGCTGGAAATACTCCCGGAACCACTCGACGCCCGCACGGTAGCCCTGATGAATCGGCTCGGGGTCGGCCGCCGGGTCGTCGGCCAGTTCGACGCCCAGCGCCATCACAAACGGTTTGTCCTCCCCGACCGCACGCCAGTCGTCGAGAAACGAGCGCAGCGTCTCTTCTGGCAGATGATAGAATAACCAGCCGTCGCCGTAGTCGCCAATCCACGATAGCTCCTGACGTGCGTGACCGGTCGGCAGAATTGGAATCTGACTCGCTGGTTTCGGCACGAGGTCGAGGTCGCCGTCGAGCGTTCCCCACGGTCCGTCGAGGCTCGGAAAGTCCTCGGTCCACAGCGCTCGGAGCCACCGGACCGACTCACGGAACAGTTCACCACGGTCGTCAGCGTCGACTCCGAAGGCGTCGAACTCCGGGTCTCGGTCGCCCGTCGCGGCGCCAAGCACCAGTCGCCCGCCGGATAACTGGTCGACTGTGGCGGCACTTTTCGCGACGTGGACCGGATGCCGGAGCGGCAGGACGACGCTACTCGTCCCAAGCGTAATCTCCTCGGTGCGTGCTGCGACCGCCGCCAGCCACGGCCAGGTGTCGAAGGTCTGACCTGCGTCGCCGAACTTCGGCCAGTACAGCGGCACGTCCCGCGCCCAGAGAGCGTCGAAGCCGACAGCCTCGGCGTGGGCGGCCAGTTCGAGTTCCCGTGCTATCGGTGGCTGTGACTCCCGGCTCTCTGTCAGCGGAAAGCCAACACCGACGGTGAGCCGGTTGGCGTCTGTCAGCGCTGGGGCCGTCGGATTCGACGCGGGCTGGGTCACAGCTGGCCTTCGGTGTCGACGGTGAAAACCGCTCTGGCGTCGTGTCAGTCACCTCAGAGATGCGTACGTTTATGACACCGTCGGACCGAGCTACCACATGGAGCGACGGACGTTCATTCTCGGGGGAATTTGCGGCGCGGTAACGGGCGGTCTCGCGGGCTGTATGGACGCTGAGGAGACCGACACCCCCGGCGATGACCCGTCCGCTACCGGCGACCACCGTGAAGTCAACATCGAAGCGGACAACCTGACACGCGAGGCCGACAACCGAATTGTCGAGAACGGGCAGGTCTCTATTATTCTCGAACTCAGAAATATCGGCACTGAACCAGCGCACGCCGCCGTGACTCTGCAGATGCGTGACCGTGAGGGCAACGCGCTCGGGACACCCTACACCAGACAGCACGGTCCGATTGCCCCCGAAGAGTCGGCCGAACTCCGGTTCGACGTCGAGGAAGCCGAAGACGAAATCGGTGGCTACGAACTCGTCGTCAGGGAAGGCGAACCGGACGATGACAGCGCGAGTAGTTGACTAGCCCGCCGAGACCGAAACCCGTAATTACCAGCGGCTCACCGAAACTGGTATGCGAGTGGTTGTCAACGCCGCGACCAGCGCCGACGGGAAACTCTCTTCGCGGGAGCGCGAACAGGTCGAGATCAGCAACGACGCCGACTTCCAGCGCGTCGACAAACTCCGGGCCGACAGCGACGCGATTATGGTCGGTGTCGGCACCGTACTGGCCGATAACCCGTCGCTGACAGTCGACGACGAGTCACTCGTCACCGCCCGGACTGACCGAGGCGACCCCGAACAGCCAGCGCGTGTCGTTGCTGACTCACGGATTCGCACCCCGCCCGACGCGAAGGTGCTCGACGAGCGCGGGGGGAGCTATCTGCTCGTCAGCGAAACCGCGCCGACCGATTTCGTCGCCCAGATGGAAGAGGCGGGCGCAACAGTCATTCAGGCTGGCGACGCCCGCGTCGACCTCGCGGCTGCCTTCGAGGAACTTGCCGACCACGGTATCGACCAGTTGATGGTCGAGGGCGGCGGCGAAATTATCTACTCGCTGTTCGAGAGCGACCTGGTCGACCGCCTCTCACTGTTCGTCGGGCCGAAGATTATCGGCGGCCGTGAGGCGCCGACGCTGGCCGACGGTGATGGGTTTGTCGAGGACTTTCCCGCACTCGACCTCGAAAATATTGAACGGCTTGGTTCCGGCGTTGTCCTCAGCTATACTGTCTAGTGGTCGTGGCCGACCATGTCGGCGAAGGACTGGCCGAAGCGCTCCTCGAACAGTTCCATCGTCTTCTCTTCGACATCTTCGATATCCGAGCCAACATCGCCCTGTGAGTGGTGGATGATGCCGTGGATCTGCTGTGCGACACCCAGCAGTGCCAGGTCACCGAGTACTGTCGATGGCCCCTCGCCGCCCTCGTTGAGCAGGTCAAGTGCACCGGCTGGGATTTCGAGTTCGTCGCTGTCCTCCTTCGTTTCGATAGTGACTGTGAGTGTCTCGACTGACATAGTTCAGGTAGGGGGTGGAAGACGTAAACATTCCCGGGTCGCGCGGCGTCAGTCGTCGCCTTCGGCGGCCTGCGTGCCAGCGGCCGTCGCTTCGGCCTCGGGGCCCTCTTCGAGATAGTCGTCGATGTCGAGCGCGGCTTTCGTTCCCATCCCACCGGCGGTAATCGCCTGCTGGTAGTGGTGGTCGACCACGTCGCCGGCGGCGAAGATACCCTCGACACCAGTTTTCGTCTGGCCACCGCCGTCGCCGCCCTGTATATCGATGTAGCCTGCCTCGTCCAGTTCGACGCCCGTATCCTGGAGATAGTCGGTGTTTGGCGTGTGACCAATTGCGACGAAGACCGCGCCTACGTCGTGGTCAAACTGCTCGGTCTCAGGGTCATCAAGTTTCTCAGTTGGGTAGCCCTCGTCGTTGCGGGCGAGGGTGACGTGGTCGACGCCTTCCTCCTCCGAGCCGTGGACTTCGAGCAGTTCGGTGTTGCGCATGATTTCGATGTCGCCGTTGTCGACGTGTTCCTGCACGCGGTCGACCCAGTAGTCCTCGGCGCGGAAGTTCTCTCGCCGGTGAGCGATGTAGACGGTATCGGCGAATTTCGTGAGAAAGCTCGCTTCTTCCATTGCAGCGTCGCCGCCGCCGACGACGAGCATATCTTCGCCCCGGAAGAAGGCACCGTCACAGGTAGCACACGTCGAGACGCCGTAGCCCATCAGTTCGTCTTCGCCGGGTACGTCGAGCAGTCGCGCGCTCGCACCCGAGGCGGCGAGGAAGGCGTCGGCGGTGTAGACGTCGCCGTTGCTCAACTCGACACGAATCGTGCCGTCGTCCCGGCGCTGGACATCCGCGACGATACCGTGGTCGAGTTCGGTGCCGAACTTCGTTGCCTGGTCTTTCATTCGCTGGATGAGTTCAGTTCCACCGATACCGTCCGGAAAGCCCGGATAGTTGGCGACATCGGTCGTCAGCGTGAGTTGTCCGCCGGGTTCGTCGCCTTCGAGAACGAGTGGGTCGTTGTTTGACCGTCCTGCGTAGATTGCGGCCGACAGCCCCGCGATTCCTGTTCCAGCGATAATCAATCGCCGGTGCTCGACTGGCTCTGTCATTACACCGAAGTACGGCAACCGGCCGTTTGTAGGTTGCGCTGTCGTGGTCAGTCCACGCGCAACCGCTCCCGAAGGCTGATTTGGACATCGACCGTACGGGGGGTATGACAGTTCGCGTTCGCGCGGCCACGTCTGCAGACGCGGAAGCAATCCGACGCGTGCACGTCGACTCGATTACCGGACTCGGGACGGAATCGTACACCGAACGGCAGGTCGAGGCCTGGGCCGCAGGCTGTGAAACTGCCGACTACGAGGCGCCTGTCGAGTCCCCGAAGATGACCTGTCTCGTCGCCGAACGGGACGCTATTGTCGGGTTCGCGACGCTCACCCACACCGAACCCGAGGAGTACGTCTCCGACGCCGACGCCGAGGTTACGGCGGTGTACGTCACCCCCAACGTCGCCCGTGAGTCCGTCGGGAGCCAACTGTACACCGAACTGGAAGCGCGCGCTCGCTCGCACAATTTCGAGACACTCGCGCTGTCGGCTTCGCGCAATGCCGTCTCCTTCTACGAAACTCACGGCTACGAGCGTGTCCGCGAGTACGACCACGAGTTCTCCGCTCACCTCGATACCGGCGTGACCGGCACCGTCGTCGAGATGGTAAAACAGCTCTCGGAGTGAGGGCCAACACACAATTACCCGCCGGCCGAACGCCCGGTATGACCGACATCGACGCCAAGACCGACAAGTACGAACGACTGCTCGCGGAGGCACTCGACGCCGCCGAACTCGCCGCGCCGGCAGACACACCCCTGGGAGAAGCAGCACGGGACTGCGAGGAGATGGCCCGCTCGTATCTCGAAGACGGTCGGCACTTCCGCGAGGACGACGACGCTGTCAACGCGTTGGCTTCATTTTCCTACGGCCACGCGTGGCTGGACTGTGGCGCACGCATTGGCCTGCTCGATGTCCCGACTGAGGGGCATCTGTTCACGGTGTGACTTCTCCCACGACTGAAGTCGTGGGCTCTCTCCTTGATTCTGTGTAATCCTGGATAAACGCGGCGAGCACACTCGCGGGAACGACGGCAACAGCAACTAGCACGACAGAGACGACCGGAGTGACGCCACGAGGTCGGGTTTGCATACTGTCTCTGGTGCGCTGACGATACGCAGGCTCTCTCGGACACCACGGCCGCGTTCGTCATTTGCCTCAGCGAACGTCCCCGTCGAATTTCGACAGCACAGGGGTAGTTTCCAATTTGTTTTGACTACTCTACCTTTTTGACCCAATTACACTGTTGTTTTATACAGAATGCTAACACAAGATAGAGCATGCAAAGCCGCCGCGATGTAATTCTCGCCCTTTGTGGCGTGGCGACGGTAGCCGGCTGCACCGAGATGGCCGATACTGAGTCGGGTCCGACTGCAAACAACATGACCAGTCAGGGCGACAAGTCAGCCGACAACACGACCAGTCAAGACGCCGAGTCGCCGGACGGCAATCAAGAGCAGTGTGCCACGACGGTCACAATCGAGTCGGGAGGGATGGCCCCGAACCTCTCACGGGGCGAGACGGTCTGTATCAAAGAACTCGATTCCTACCAACCCGTCAAGAGCCCCGACGAAACCGGTGTCATCACTGCCGAAGTCGGCGAGGAGATTGGGTACACCACACTCGGCGGCACGGGCGACGTCATCCGGCACTATCCCGACGGGGATCGAGACGGCACGCCAGTCATCGCCCGAGCAGTGTCGTGGGACGGGAACGCCTACGTTACCAAAGGCGACGCCAACCCAGAGCCGTATCCGTGGACTGCGCCTCCAAACGCGGTTATCGGACTCGTGACGGGCACCGTCGAGGAAACCACATAGCTGTCCCAGTCCACGACGTCACTCCTCGGCTGTAACGACAGTCTGCTCGTACTCTTCGTCGGGTACGAACGCCTCCGCCTCGATCTCGAGTGCAGCATCCTCGTGGACGAGTTCGCTGACTCCGACCATCGTCGCGGCGGGGTAGGCGGGCGCGTCGAAGAACTCTCGGCGGAGTTCGTGGAGTTGCCGACGCGTGTCCGCAGTCAACTCCTCCTCGCGGACGTAGAACCGCAACCGCGTGATATCAGTCATCGCGCCGTCGAGGTCGTTCGTCAGGATGTCTTCGATAATCTCGAAGACGACTTCTGCCTGTTCGACCGGTGTGCCTTCGGGGTGAATCAGTCCCGACAGCGAGACATCCACACCGTCGGTGCGCTCTGTCGCAACGCCGACAGACATCGCTGGGGCTGACCCATCTGCGAGTTCCCCCATCTCGGGCCCGAGCAGTATTTTCTCCATGCCGGTGGTGCTCGTGAGAGGAGAATAATTGTTGTGCTGGTGTGTTACCTGTTAGCGAATTCTCAGTCCACCGCGGTCACTTCTGTGGTACTGTGTCCGTGGCCAACACCGCGGAGAATCCATCGCCGCGGTAGATGACCCGGACTGTCTCACCGGGTTCGATGACGTCCACTGCATGTGGGTCGTTTCGTTCCTGAATAACGACTGTTTGGCCGGCGCTAATCGTATCCGTCCACTGTAACACAACACCAGAATCGGAGCCGTCGCCATCGCCCGGCGGCCCACCACAGGTCTTGGGCGGTGACACCAACTCGCCGTTCACTCGACATGGCTTGTTGAGGTCGTTGAACTCGTCGTCATCTACCTCGACGACCAGTCCTGGGACAGCATAGTTGCTGTTCGTCGTCTCACTGTCGGCGGTTTCGTTGTAGACGACATCGTCTCCAATCACCACCTCCAACCGCTCCCGTTGGAGTTGGTCGCCAGCGATATGTACGATCCTGACAGAGTCGTTTTTCTGCACACCGTCGTTCACGTAATTGAATTCGATCTCCAG
>JAQCNR010000114.1 GCA_028274925.1 Halovenus sp. | reverse complement strand
CTGTCGGGTGCGCGAGCGACCTCGTGGTCGTCAACGGTTCGACTCTCTCTGGCGTCTAAGAGGCTGTCGACGAGCGGGCCGATTTCTGTCACGTCGGTCTCCTCGCCTCGACGGACGAGCACGCGCTCGTCACTTGGAATACTCATCTGCGTTCCGGGTTCACCGATGGACTGTGCCGAGACCGTTCCGACTGGGTCAAGCGGGTCGACACGGGAGTTGTAGTACTCCGCGACCGTTCCCTGGACGATGTCGTCGGCCTGTTCGGTCGTCACGTCGCGGTCTTCGAGGGTTTCGTAGACCTCGTCTTTGAGTCGTCGCGGGAGGTCGGCGTCCTCGACGAGCGCTGCGATGTCGTTGGATACGTCGTAGTCTGTCATGATATCACCTAATCAGTCGTCACTCTGTGCGAGCCACCAGTCGTCGGCGTGCTCGGAGAGGTTCGTCGGCTCGCGGGTCTCTCCGAGGAACTCGTCTTTCTCGTTCTCGTCGGCGAACTCGCTTTCCATCACGCGGTCTGCAATCTCTTCGACGTCGACCGCCGCTTCGTCTTCGGAGCTTGAAACCTCGACCGGCGAGGTACCGTCCTCGCCGAACTCGAACTGGACGACCGTATCCGAGGTGTCCCGGACGGTGCCGTCGTACTGCGTTTCCAGTTCGGACAGCGCGTTGATGAGTCGGCGCTGGAGATAGCCCGACTTCGACGTTCGGACTGCGGTATCGACCAGCCCCTCGCGGCCACCCATCGCGTGGAAGAAGAACTCCTTGGGATTCAGTCCCTCACGGTAGGAGTGTTCCACGAAGCCGTGGGCGTCCGCAGAGAGGTCGTTCTCCTCGAAGTGGCTCAGGGTGCGGTTCTCGTAGCCGCGGTTGATACGCTCGCCACGGACTGCCTGCTGGCCGACACAGCCAGCCATCTGCGTGAGGTTCAGCATCGAGCCACGCGCACCAGATTCGGCCATCACGACCGCCGGGTTGTCGTCGTCGAAGCTGTCTTCGGCGATGTCACCTGCGGAGTCCCGTGCCTGGCCGAGCGTCTGCATGATTTTCATCTCGAGGGTCTCGTCGATGGTCCGACCCGGCAGGGATTCGAGTTCGCCCGCCTCGTAGGTGTCGATGAGTTCTTCGACACGCTCGTTGGCTTCTTCGATTGCCTCGTCGACCTGTGCCTGCGCGGCCGGCGGAATCGACTCGTCGTCGATACTGATCGAGAACCCGAAGTGCATGATGGTTCGGACAGCCACCGAGGAGACTTCGTTGATGAAGATCCGACCGCGGGTTCGTGAGTACTGCTTGGCGATGGTGTCGACGACTTCACCGCCGAAGGCACCGACTGCGTCCTCGTCGATTGTCCCCTCGACGAGTTCGCCGTTCTCGATGAGGACGTTGTCGCCTGCCGAGGACATGAACTCGAGATTGAGGTCCTCAGGCAGCAGTTCGGAGAAGACCGTCCGACCGGTCCAGTACTCCGCGCCGTCTTCAGTGCCGTCCGCGTCGGGCAGTTCGTCGATGCTTGTCGCCCGGAGCAGGTCCAGTGCCTGCGTCTCGTTGAAGTGTGGATTCTCGTTGGTCAGCAGGTACGTCGCGGTGACGTGGTCCTGAATCGCGCCGAGGATGTTCTCCCCGAAGCGAGGACTGAGCATCTGCTCCTGGACACGCATCAAGACGCGGGCCTCGGCCCGTGCCTCCTCGTTTTGCAGCGCGTGCATGTTCATCTCGTCGCCGTCGAAGTCTGCGTTGTACGGCGGACAGACAACGGTGTTGAGACGGAACGTCTTGTACGGCATCACGACGACTTCGTGAGCCATAATCGACATCCGGTGCAGCGACGGCTGCCGGTTGAAAATCACGATGTCGCCGTCGATGAGATGTCGTGAGACCTCCCAGCCCGGTTCGACCTTCTCTGCGAGTTCCTCGCAGTTTTTCTCGGTGACTTTGAGTCGGCGGCCGTCCGCACGTCGCACGTAGTTCGCGCCCGGATGGGCCTCCGGCCCGTTGCTGACGTAGCGGCGGGCCTCGTCCAGATTACGCTCGTTGACGTTCATCGTCTGGGTCATCTCCTTGGCAACCCGGTCCGGCACACCGACCTCGTTCAGCGAAAGGGTCGGGTCAGGCGAGATGACAGTCCGAGCGGAGAAGTTCACACGTTTCCCGGACAGCGAGCCACGGAAACGACCCTCTTTGCCCTTGAGTCGCTGGGAGAGGGTCTTCAGCGGCCGTCCCGAGCGGTGTCGGGCCGGCGGCGTTCCGGAAATCTCGTTGTCCATGAAGGTGGTGACGTGGTACTGCAGCAGTTCCCAGAGGTCCTCGATAATCAGTTGCGGGGCACCGGCCTCGCGGTTCTCCATGAACCGCTGGTTGATCCGGATAATGTCGACCAGTTTGTGTGTGAGGTCGTCCTCACTGCGCTGGCCGTTGTCCAGCGTAATCGACGGTCGTGCCGTGACCGGCGGCACCGGAAGCACTGTGAGAATCATCCACTCCGGCCGCGAGCGGTCGGAGTTGATTCCCAGCACTTCGATATCTTCGTCGGGAATGGCCTCGAACCAGTCCCGGATGTCGCTGGGCATCAGCTTGTTCATGTCCTCCTCGGTCAGGTCGACATCGAGGGCTGATTCGATTGCTTTCCGGTCCTCTTCGCGTGGTCGGAACTCGCCGGAGAGAATCTCTTGAATTCGTCCGGCGTCGATACCCGTTTCCTCGGCGAGTTCCGTCGGCGTGACTCGTTCGGAGTCCTCGCCGGGTTCCATCGCTTCGGCGATCATGTCGGAGTACTCCGAGGACAACACCTGCTGCACCTCGTAGTAGGTCGTCGGCTTCTCGTGCTGAATGTCGTACTGTGGTTCGCTACAGTGCGGACAGCGGTCTTTCTTCCGCGCCTGCCGGATTGCCGATTTCGTCACGTCGTTGAGGTCCTGCCCCAGCGCGCGAGTTCGGTCGAGGTTGTCGATGAACTCTCGCTTCTCGTCTTCGGTGAGACAGAGTTTCGCGCACTCTCGACACGTTCCGCGAAGCAGTCGCCGAATGAGTTTGGCGAAGCCAACGTGGATGACTGGGGCAGCGAGTTCGATGTGGCCGAAGTGGCCGTTACACGAACCCGAGTGTTTGCCGCAGGTCTTGCACTCCAGACCCGGGTCGATCACGCCGAGTCGTGGGTCCATCAGCCCCATGTCGATGGGGAAGCCGTCGTCGTCGTAGGTGTCGGCTGTGATGATCTTCGTGGCACTCATCTC
The DNA here is from genome assembly GCA_028274925.1 of Halovenus sp. Lineage (GTDB taxonomy): Archaea > Halobacteriota > Halobacteria > Halobacteriales > Haloarculaceae > Halovenus. Next base: position 11,013 of record JAQCNR010000114.1, on the reverse strand, counting down.
GCGGTACTCCTCGGGGTCCATCAGCCCGAAGCTGAGTTGCCCAATCTCCTGTGGTGCTTGCTGACTCATTTATACTGCCTCCTCCAGTTCGATCCGCGGTGCGATTCCGAGTGCTTTCATCTCGTCCAGGAGGAGTTTGAATGCATACGACATCTCCACCTCGTGGACGTTGGTTTCTTCGTCACAGTTCGGACAGTAGACACGGCGCTGCTCGACATTTTCGACGGCAGACATCCCACACTCGCCACAGACGTTGATCCACTCGCGGTCGGACTCGTCGAGGAGTCGTTCCTTGAGTGTCATCGCCGCGCCGTGGCCAATGAACACGTCCCGTTCCATCTCTCCGATACGCAGGCCACCCTCACGGGCACGACCCTCCGTTGGCTGGCGGGTCAGCACCTGCACCGGGCCGCGCGAGCGGGCGTGAATCTTGTTCGAGACCATGTGGTACAGCTTCTGGTAGAAAATCGTGCCGACGAAAATCTCGGCGTCGATTTTCTCGCCAGTGATACCGGAATACATGGTCTCCTTGCCGCTGGAGTTGAAGCCGTGGTCTTCCAGCGACCCGCGCAGTTCGTCCTCGTCCTCGCCGGTGAAGGCGGTCCCGTCGACACGCCGTCCTTCGAGTGACCCGACCTTGCCACCAATCATCTCCAGAATGTGGCCGACGGTCATCCGCGACGGCAGTGCGTGCGGGTTCAGGATGAGGTCCGGAACGACACCCTGCTCGGTGAACGGCATATCCTCCTGCGGGGCGATGTGGCCAACGACACCTTTCTGTCCGTGTCGACTGGCGAACTTGTCGCCCAGTTCTGGGATTCGCTCGTCTCGAACGGAGACCTTCGAGAGCTTCGAGCCATCCTCGTTCTCCATCAGCGTCACCGTATCGACGACGCCAGATTCGCCCGAGCGCATCGTCACGCTCGTCTCTCGGCGCTTCTGTGGCGAGAGTCCACCCATATCGTCTGGCTCTTCGAGGAATCGCGGCGGTGAGGTCTTCCCGAGCAGGACGGCGTTCTCGCCGACTTCGGTCTCGGGGTTGACGAGACCATCTTCGTCGAGGTGTGTGTACGCTTCCTCACCTCGTGCGCCGCGAACTTCCTCGTCGGGAATCTCGAAGCGGTCTTCCTGACCGCCCGGATAGCGTCGTTCTTCGCCCTCGTAGGTCCGGAAGAAGTGTGACCGGGCGAGCGCGCGCTCAACCGAGCCCTGGTTCATGACGAGTGCGTCCTCGATGTTGAACCCCTCGTAGGACATCACGGCAACGACGAAGTTCTGTGCGGCCGGCCGGTCGTCGTACCCAATTTGCTCGGTCGTCTGGGTTTTGACCATCGACAGCTGTGGGTAGTGCAGCAGGTGCTGGCGTGTGTCCGGGCGAATTCGGTAGTTCGCCGACGGCAGGCCCAGCGACTGCTTGATCATCCCCGACCCCATCGTAATCCGCGGGCTGGCGTTGTGCTCGGGGTACGGAATCATCCCCGCACCGATACCAAACATCAGCTGTGGGTCGATTTCGAGGTGTGTGTGGTTGTCGGTCAGTTCCTCCTCGTCGACGCCAACGAGGATGTCTCCCTCCTCCTCGGCGTCGATGAAGTCGACCAGTCCGCGGTCGACAAGGTCCTGAAACTCGATGTCACCGTTCTCCAGTGCCTCGATTTCCTCGTCGTCGATCAGCGGTTCGCCGTTCTCGACGACGAGCAGCGGGCGCCGTGCGCGACCCGCGTCCGCGTTGACGATGATTTCGTCGGTGTTCTCGTCCACCGAGACGTTGACCATCTGGCTGATGTCGCCGCGGCGACGAGCCTGGCGGATCTGCTCTGCAAGTTTCTCTGGCTGGGGATGTGTCCCCACCAGTGACCCGTTGACGTAGACTTTCGCTTCTCGTTGTTGCTGACTCATATTAGTCGTCTGCGGGCTGTTCGACGCTCTCGATGCCTGGGATGCCCTCGACTCCCATCTGCGCAAGTTCCTGTTTCAGCTCCTGTTCGTCTTCGACGTTCTGGGACAGTTCCATCGCCTGCGCGAAGTTTTTGACCAGTCCACAGTTCGGCCCCTCGGGCGTCTCCGACGGACAGATACGACCCCACTGGGTCGCGTGCAGGTCCCGTGCCTCGAAGTGTGGCTGTGAACGACTGAGCGGCGAGCGGAGTCGGCGCAGGTGGCTCAGCACACCCATATAGTCGGTCCGGTCGACCAGTTGGCTCACGCCAGAGCGGCCACCGACCCAGTTCCCCGTCGCAATCGGGTGCTCGAGCCGTTCGGTCAGCACGTCCGACCGAACGACCGTCGACACTGACAGCTGACGGTTTCGCATATTGGCTCGTTCGAGCTGGTATTTCACGTCCCGTGCGAGTTTGTTCAGGGCCGTCCGGAACAGGTCTCGCATCAGGTCACCTGACACTTTCAGGCGCTTGTTGGCGTAATGGTCCTTGTCGTCTGGGTCTCGGCGGTCGAGTGCAAGCTCGAAACACGCCTCGGCCATCCGGCAGAGATAATACGCCTTGTTGATCCGGACGTCTTCCTCCTCGACACCCTCTTCGTGGAGGTGCGGGAGCAGATACCGGTCGATGACGTAGTTGGCGCGTTTGAGCTGGTAGTTTTTACCCTGACCGGAGGCGACGCGCTTCCCGAGGGATTCGATGGCTTCCTCGGTCGTCTGCACGTCAGCAGCCTCCAGATTCTCCAGCATGAACTTCACAATCTCGGGGTCGTCGCTGACGCGGTGGACAATCTCCTCGTCAGATTCGAGTCCGAGCGCACGCACGAGCGTGACGAAGTTGACGCTGCCCGAAACAGACGGGAACGAGACTTCGAGCAGTCCGTCTCGCGTTCGCTCACAGAGCACCAGCGCGCGGTAGCCCCGACGCTGACTGAAGGTCTTGGCAACTTCGATCTGGTCGCCGTATTTCGTGTCCGTCTCTGCGAGAATCTTGTTCGGCGCGAGGTCCTCGCTGGTCATCAGCACTCGCTCGGAGCCGTTGACGATGAAATACCCGCCGGGGTCGGCAGGGTCTTCGCCGATATCGATCAGTTCCTCGCGGGTGAAATCGGCGATGTTACACTTGTTCGAGCCGACCATAATCGGCATCCGGCCGATTTTCGTCTCGGTCTGGTCGACGACGACTTCTTCTTCCTCTTCGCCGCCCTTGATGACGGCCATCTCCATAAACACCGGCGCGGAGTAGGTGATGTTCCGGAGTCTGGCTTCCTGTGGGTACAGCAGTTCCTCACTACCGTCTGCTTCTCGGACGCGGGGCGTGACGATCCGAACGTCGCCGAGTTCGACGTAGACCGGTTCCTCGCCCTCTTTGTCCCCGATGTCGGTTTCGATGGTCGCTTTCTCGTCGACGACCTCCTGCATTCCCCGGTCGAGAAAGGCGTTAAACGACCGGAAGTGGTGTTCTGCGAGCCGTTCGCGTGAAAAATACTCTCGTGATATGTTGCGTTTGTCTTCGATATTCATTATTCCACCACCAGTCTGTAGACCACAGCCTCGTCTGTGGTCCGTGAGTCCCGTACGATCTTCACGACGTCACCGACCTCTGCCTCCTTGGTCAGGGCCGGGTCTGTGCGTTTGATCTTCGGCAGGTCTGTTTTCTGAATGTTATACTCCTCTAGAACCTCCTCGAGTTCGCCTTCTTCGAGGAGGTTGTGGTCCGGTACGAGTGTGTGATTGCTTACATCTACCATGAGTGGGGCTTATCAGCTAAGAAGCTCTTCGAGATACTACAGTTCTTTATATCCGGAAGCTACATAATAGTTGCTAATCCCGCTGGCACAAGCTACCGGACCCCATCGCACAGAGTGGGACTGCGCTGTGTGTACAGCTCACAGTACAGCAGGCCCGTATATAAACCTCCGGGCCGCGCCCCGTCGCCGTTTGGAAAGTCTTAATACTATAACCGGGATATGAAGATATGCGAGCAAGCCCGGGTGGTGTAGTGGCCCATCATACAACCCTGTCACGGTTGTGACGCGGGTTCAAATCCCGCCTCGGGCGCTTCTTGGAATTCAACTCAGTGAGCGACCGCTTTGCGTGTCGCGAACGACGATTGAATTTTGTGTGCGACGAACGAGGGATTTGAACACAAGGAGTCGCACGCCCGCGAAACGGAGTGAGCAGGACCGTCTCCGCACGGGTTCAAATCCCGCCTCGGGCGTACTTTTGCAGCGAACTACAATAACGAGCACCGCGGAGCGTGTGCTCGGGACAAGTGTGAGCTGTAAATACCCCACAGAAGGGATTTGAACCACACGACGAGTGAGCAGTAGCGAACGAAGTCGTCCGGGTTCAAATCCCGCCCGACAACGTCGGTCGGCATTCGCAGACGCTGCGCGTCTGCTCACTCCCGCCTCGGGCGCTTTTTGGAACTCAATTCAGCAAAAGCGGCTCGCGTGTCGTGCGCTCTGTAGTATCACGAGAGCCACAGGGGAGCCGGAGCGATTACTCCTTGAGCCGCACCTCCTTGTTGGTCACCGTCCTCACGTGGTCGCTGTGTAGCTCGAAGTCGTCGTCGTCGGCGTCGCTCCAGCCGAGTTTCGAGGAGATCGTTTCCGCGAGTCCCGGGTCTGGGTCGACGTAGGCTGTGTCACCGTCGACTTCGGTTATCACGCCAATCTCGTCGCCCGTCGCGTTGACGACTCGTTTGCCCTCGTCGTCTGCTGTTATGGTTGTTCGGTCCATCGCGGCGAGACAGACGCCCGGCGAGCGCTTTGTTATAGGGATCAAATCACAACCCCAGGAGAGATAACGCCGGATTATCGGCTGCCGGTCGCTGTCGGCATCAAAACACTCGGTTGCCCGTGGCTGGCACGCGAGAGCGGAGCAGGCGCGTGGTGCGTACCAGACCGTTGGCCGGGCTTACCCCGCTCCGGCCGTTCCGTCACCTCCCTCGTGGTGCTCCCTCACGGAGTCGTTCAGCGAGCGGATCAAGATGTGAGATACCGACAACGGCAACGGTCGTACCGTCGAGGCCCGTGAGTCGGTCGGCCATCTCTGCTTCGCGGGCCTCGCGTTCGAGTCGTGAGCCACGGCGTCGGTGTTGCGAGCCAAGCGAGTCGAGTATAGCCCGGGACCGCCGGACCTGCCGGCGTTCGTCTGCGGCCTGTGTCGCCGGGTCGTCACTGGCGTCGGTGTCGTGGTCCGTCGGAGTCGCCGACGCAGGTTCGACAGAGATCCCCTCGGGGAGCGCCGCCGAGACCCGACACCGCAGTGCGTGACTGAGCGGTGAGCGGACCCGGCCAAGCGTCTCGCGCACGGTCTGTCGGTTCGGTCGGACGCGGACGAGTCTGTCGAGGAGTCGCCGGCAGTACCCCCAGGTCGGGCGGTCGATGCCGACGAGCGTCGCCGACGACGCGGCCCGAATGGCGGCACTCATCTCGCCGCCCGCTGGGTCGTCCCGCGCCGCGTACTGCTCGAAGCGAGTGAGTGCAAGTGGCGGGAGTTCGAGCGCGACAGTATCGGGGTCACACCCCCGAATCGCGGTTCGGACGCGGTGGATGCTCGCGGGGTGGTCATGGGCGACGCCGACGAGTGTCACCGCTCCCGTCTGCGTGGAGACGCGACGGAGATACCTACCTGTAATGCGTGGATTCGGGTGGTCTGGGAGAGGCGACTTACTCATGCGGTAAGTTGGTCTTACGCCGAGTTATGCAGACCAAAATATAAGAGTTGCTCGTCGTGAAACTGGCCGAACAGGTCCGAGTAACTCCGAACCCAGCCACGCCCGGAAACAGGCGGTCCCATCGAACAGCATTGCTAACGCGCTGGTTGTACCTCGATGGGGTACAGAAGTGGTATTATCAGAGCCTACCCCGGAGGGTATCCATCCCAGTGGGCTGCCCGCACTTGTAGCCCGGACGGATACTCACACGGCGTTAGCATTACACTCGAACAGTTCAGAGAAACCACACAGGATGTCCTGCGCAGTGGTCACGGAAGTGCTCACAAACCGACTGACTGATCCGCGAGTGCTCGCAGCACAGGGGGCAGTCATTCTCGGCCCAGTCGTTGCTATCAGACAGTACGAATGGATTGGACCAGCGAATCCGCTGCTCGCACTGGTCGTCATCCCCGGATTCACGCTCCTCTCCCTCGCGTTGCTGGTCAACGTGATCCAGTCGACGGCGCTCAGAATCGAAGAGCAGGCACACGAAGACGCCGAGCTCGCTCCGTGCTGGCAAACAATTGTCGACCGGACGCTCGTGCTAACCAACACCGCCATCATTGTGCCACTGCTCATCTGGGGCCAGCCAATTATCGGGACAGTTGGCTACACCGCCGAGGCGCTCGCTCCGGTCCTTTCGGTGGCCCCAACCGCTGCGGACCACTCCGTCGGTAGCACGATTCTCGTCGGCGGGGTTGTGGTCGGGAGCGCAGTAGCTGCCCGCGGTATCGGGGCGTGGGTACAGGCCCAGTTCGGTCCGGACCTCTCGACAGACCGCCTCGAAACCTATCTCGCGCTTCGGGCGGCTTTTCCTGTCCGTGGTGACGAGAGCATCGCGCCACTATCCGACGGGAGCCAGGCCCAAATTCCAACGGAGGAACTCGCCAGCGCCTGTGTCGAATACACACTGACTCAAGTTGTTCCGAACACACTCTCTCAGCAGTTCGATATCGAGCGGATTGCAGATGAAGCGACGCCAGTCTCCGCCTCGACACCAGCAACTTTTGTCTTTCTGACGACACTCAACACACGGTTTCTGGTGGCGTTGTTCGGGAGTTTGCTGTTCATCTACAGCGGTGCCTTTGGCCTGTGGCTTCCGTCGATAGACGCCGTGACACTGTGGCTCGGAACTGGACTCGGCGTCGCCTCACAAGTCGTTTACAGCCATCCGTTTATTTCCCCAAGTCGGGACGTGTTGCGAATGTGACCAAGCACGAGTTACCGGTCACTGCTGTTGGTATCGGCGTCTGATTCTTCCAGGACAAACGGCCCGATTGCGAGCGTTTGCTTGGCGACGGTCGCAATTCGGAGGATGTAGGAGAGAGAGAACGAGTGGTGAGAGACCGACGACGGGGCCACCAGTATGAGCATCACTCATCTTCGTCGCCACTGTCCGCGTCCGCCCCATCTTTTTCATCAGTTTCGACCCGGTCGAGGTCACGGGACAGGTCGGTTTCACGGAGAATGAACGGCCCGATAGAGAGCGTGCGCTTCGCCACGGTGACGATGCGGAGAATATACGAGAACAGGAATGCGAACGGCAGCAAAGAGACAGCCACACCCGCGCTCACAACCATGACGAGCGTGCGCACGCCGAAGACGGTCCCCGGGAACAGCGCCGGTTCGAGGTAGATGATGCCCGCGACTGCCGTGAGGAGTGCGGGTATGGACGCGTACAGCATCGTCCGAGAAAGGTCGATAAGCGCCCACTGGAAGTACAGCGTCTTGAAGTGCTCGCGCGCGGGCCCGAACAACTGGAGCGCGTTGCTGAGTTCGTCGAACGCGTGGTGCGCTTCTTCGGTGAGGGCGTCCTCGTTCTCTGCGCGGATGCGGCGGACTGCGTACAGCTTCCACGAGTAGTTGTAATTCAGTGCCGAGAAGATGACGTCGAATTCGCCGAACTGGGAGCCTTTGAGACTGCTCTGGACGGCGTCGGCGTTTCGCTTCAGATTCTCTGTGAACGTGGCCACCTGGTCGTTGAGGGGCTCGTCGTCGATGTCTTCGACAGCGTCCGAGACGGCTTCGGCGTGTCGCCGTGTGAGTTTCACGAGTGACCGGAGAAACGCCGAGGGCTGGGCGGGACTAACGGGTTCCTCGATGACGTCCTCGACGTCCTTCCTGAATGCCATCGCTCCCTCCATGCGTTCGCGCTGGTCCCCGACCGGCCCCTGTTCCTGGGAAAGCACGAGCTGGCTGAGCGTAAGTACGAGCGTGACACCCGTGATGATGGCCGTGAGAAGGCCCTGAAACAGCGTCTCGATGGGGTCGGCCTGGCTGAACAGCGCTGGCGTCCCGGTCGGGTGGAGCTGTCCAACGATAGCGAGCGCGAGAAACACGCCGCCTGAGATTCCGGCGGCGACCAGCCACCGGTTCGCGTTCAACAGTAGCCAGAACTTCCGGCTGCTCTCCGGCACGCGCTCTTGCATCGTGTCGCTCGGGCGACTCTCCTCACTATCGCTCATACCGTCCGTATCCCGCTCACAATTTAAATATCACGCTGAAGTTGAGCCAGACCGGGTTGGCGAGCACGTATCGCTCAGCGACCTCACTCAGTCGTAAGATTCGACGGGAATTTCGATACCGCCAGTCTCATCGCCGGAGCCGTCCGTCTCTACTGCTTCAGCAAGATCCTCGAGTGCGAGCTCGACGTTGCGCTTGTTCGCCTTCCAGAGCGCGTCGACTACAGTACCGGCGTAGGGGATGGAGCCACCTGCCACGTCGAGGGTGATGTTGGCGAGCATCTCCAGCAACGTCGTGAAGGAGACTCCAAGATACGCCGACTCGACGACGATATACAAGGAGAAGGCGGCACTCATCACATCGCCAGCGACGGGGATTGCTCCCAGAATCGGGTCGACACCAATTCGGACGCCGATTCCGGGAACCCGTACACTCTCGTCGAGTACGTATGCGACGGTCTCCATCCGCTTGAGAGCCGCCTCGTCGACGCTTCCCGGTAGTTCACCGTCGTAGTCGACATCGAAGCGAGACTCAAGGTCCGCGGGCATAGAAGTGATTTGGGTCCGACAGGTAAAGCCTGCGTGGTGGAAGTCGTCTCGACGTGTGCCCCAAAATCCCAATTTTTGTCAATTTTTGAGGAGACATCCCGGTAACACCGGTGTTAGATACTGAGGTTACTGTTAGCAAACGTATATATCGGTATATCTGCTACAGTAGGTTGCATAATGATACTCCAAATCGACCCGATTCCGTTGCAGCTCGCAGAACAGGCAGGCGGTGACGAGCTGTTTCTCGTTGCGCGCGTCCTCTTCGGCGTGATTCTCGCCTTCATGGGACTGAACCACTTCATGCAACTCGACCAGATGAGTCAGTACGCCTCGTTCAAAGGACTGCCCGCGCCGAAACTCTCGGTCATTGCCTCGGGACTGGTGCTTGTCGCTGGCGGGCTCGGCATCGTTGCCGGCGTCGCACCGGTCGTTGCTGGCCTCGCGCTCGCTGGCTTCCTCGTCGTCGCCGCAGTGACAATGCACGACTTCTGGGCTGTCGAGGGTGACGACCAGCAAGACGAGATGATTCAGTTCCTCAAGAATGTCGGACTGGCCGGCGGCGCGCTGGCCTTCGTCATTCTCGGCTTTCTCGAATGGCCGTACGCGGTAAACCTCGGACTCTTCTGAGCGCTAATCAAAACACATAACTTCTCGGTTCGCACACATTCGTATATGCGACACACCACTGCCGCAGTAGGCACTAGTCAGCGAGCGGCTGGTGTGGCCTTTTCTCGCGGTAAGCGCCTGTGGTGAGTCGACTCGCGGCGGAGGTGGCGTCTCCGTCCCGGGTCACTGCGGCCGAGAAACCGACGAATACAGGATAGTTCAAGACGAACAGCGACCAATCACAGCTACCAATGACACGTTCACTACCCACGGGGGCAGACACCTTCGCCGGCGTCTATCCGGCGATGTGTACGCCATTCCACGACGACGGCAGTATCGACTTCGAAACACTCCGCACAGACGCCCAGCGACTCGAAACCAGCGGCGTCGACGGCCTCGTTCCAATGGGCTCGACCGGCGAATCCGCGACGGTTAGCCACGACGAACACATCGAAGTTATCGAGGCTGTCGTCGACGCAGTTGACATCCCAGTCATCGGCGGCAGTGGCTCGAACAACACGCAGGAAGCGCTGGAACTGTCACGACGCGCGGCCGACGCCGGCGCGGACGCCCTGTTGCTCATCTCGCCGTACTACAACAAACCCGAACAGCGTGGCTTTATCGAGCATTACGAGACGATTGCCGACGCTGTCGACCTCCCACAGATTGTCTACAACGTCCCCTCCCGAACTGGCCAGAATATCGAACCAGACACAGTTGCCGACCTCGCTGCTCACCCGAACATTCAGGGGTTCAAAGCCGCCGGCGGCGACCTGAATCAGGTCAGCGAAATCGTCGAGAAAACTCGCGACGAGGAGTTCGACCTGCTCTCGGGCAACGACGGCGAGACGCTGCCAATCCTCTCGGTTGGCGGCACCGGCTGTATCAGCGTCACCGCAAACATCGAACCCGAGCGAATGAGCGACCTCGTCTGGGCGGCACTCGATGGTGACTTCGAGCACGCACGCGAGCGCAATCACGACCTCGGACCGCTGTTCCGCGCGCTGTTCTGGGAGACCAACCCGATTCCGGTCAAAGCCGCCATGGATATTCGCGGCTACAGTTCCGGCACGGTCCGGCCGCCGCTGACCGAGATTACGCCGGCGAACCGCGACCGACTCGAATCGCTGCTCGCCGAGTACGAGGCCAATCCGGTCGAACCGCGGGGTGAGCAATGACGACGGTCGGGATCAACGGTATCGCCGGGCGGATGGGCGAGACGATTTATGAAACCGCACGCGACCGCGACGACCTGACGGTGACCTTTGGTATCGACGTGAACGACACCAATCTGGATCTGCCGGTCTACGACCCCAGCGAGACAGCCGAGGCGGTCGCTGAACACGACCCCGATGTCTTAATAGACTTTACCGTCCCGGAAGCGACGCTTGACCTCGCAACGGCCTGTGCCGAAGCGGGCGTTGGACTCGTTGTTGGGACGACTGGCTTCGATGACGACAGCTTTGCCGTGCTTGATGAAACCAGCGAGGCAGTCCCGCTGCTGAAGGCGACGAATTTCGCCCGCGGCGTCCACGCTCTACTCAGAACGCTCGGCCCCGCCCTCGACGCGCTGGAGGACTACGATGTCGAGGTGATGGAAACTCACCACAACGGCAAACGCGACGCGCCGAGCGGCACCGCCAAGACCATCCTCGAAGAAATCAGCGAGTACCGCGACTTCGAGACGGTCCCGGGCCGAGAGGGCATTCAGCCACGGCAGGACGACGAAGTCG
>JAQCNR010000090.1 GCA_028274925.1 Halovenus sp. | reverse complement strand
GTCACGACCGGTACCAGGGCTCTCTCGGCCTCGCACCACTCTCGGCCGCCGCGGGACGGATCGTGGCTGTCCGGACAGCCGCGTTCTCTCCATCTCCATCCGCCACCGCCACTTTGACGGAATTCCTAAACCGCTGCCCGAGCAAGGAGTAGTATGAACTACGATTACATTGGCGACGCTGCCGCCGGACTCGTCGGTTCGTACGAGACCGACGGCGAGGAGTTCCCAACGCGGAACTGCCCCGACTTCCCGCAGCGACGCCACCAGTGCGAGGAGGTGGACCTCCTCAAGCGACTGTTCTTTCCCAGATGCTGGAACGCGAAGTCACTGCTGGGCGACGAAGCCGCCGTTGAGGACCGTCTCGACGAACTTGGCCAGCTATTCTACCGCGGACTCTGCCCGTACGTCAACTATCCCTCACAGATGATTACTGGGGTAATCGACGAACTCCCAGCAATCCGCGAGCGGTTGATTGAAGATATCGAAGCTGCCTACAAAGGAGACCCGGCGGCGAAGAGTTACGTCGAAATCGTCCGTGCCTACCCCGGATTTCACGCGATTATGGTCCAGCGTGTTGCGCACGAACTCTACAAGCACGGCGGGGAAATCTACGCCCGCGAACTGACTGAGGCCGCCAAAACAGAGAGCGGTATCGACATCCACCCCGGCGCAGAAATTGGCGATTACTTCTTCATCGACCACGGTACCGGCGTCGTCATCGGCGAGACGACGACCATCGGCGACTGGGTGCGAATCTACCAAGACGTGACCCTCGGCGCGCTGCACTTCGAGCAGGAAGAGGACGACGAACACGCGCTCAAGAAGGGCTACAAGCGCCACCCCGATATCGGCAGCAACGTCGTCATCGGTGCTGGGAGCAAGATTCTTGGCGCAATCTCGATTGGCGACCACGTCAGCATCGGCGCGAACTCGTGGGTGACTGAGGATATCGACAGCCACACGAAGGTCTACGTCTCAGAACATCCCAAACAGGAGCGCAAAGAGATCGAGTCGTCCCCAAATTAGGGCGTGATGACGGCTCGGCCGTCAATCTCTCCGTGTTCGAGTTTTTCTGCTACGTCGTTGATTTCCTCTAACCCGTACCGAGTGGTATGCAGGTCCACGTAGCCATCGTCGACCAGTGCGACCAACTCCTGTAACTCTGCGTGGCGACCGACGATGTTGCCCACGAAGGAGAACTCACCGTCGACCAGCGCTTGCGATGGTTCGTGGACGTGTCCACCGTACCCGATGATGTGGTGGTCGCCGCCGGCGGCGGTGATGTCGGGTGCCAGTGCCGTCGTCTCGTCTGCCCCGACGAAATCGAGGACCTGTGCTGCACCGCGTTCGTCTGTGATGGCCGCAATCTCGGCCGGGACGTCGTCGTTCGCCGGGTCAAGCGTCTGTCCAGCTCCCAGTTCACTCGCCAGTTCTCTTGCCGATTCCTTGAGGTCAAGTGCGATAATACGGGCGGCGCTCATCGCGTCGAGACACTGCAGGCCGATGTGGCCGAGGCCGCCGACGCCGATGACGACGGCAGTATCGCCGGGGTTGAGGTCGTCGACGGCCTTCTTCGCCGCGTGATAGGCCGTAATTCCAGCGTCGGCGTGGGGGGCAATTTCGGCTGGGTCGATGCCGTCCGGCAGCGGAATAACCGCCCGCTCGCTGGTCAGTAACTGGTCGGCGAATCCCCCGTCGGTGGTCAGTCCGTTGAACGCCGCGTTCTCGCAGTACATCGTCTCCCCCTGTCGGCAGGGCCGGCAGGTGCCACAGGTCTGGACCGGATGACAGATCACCTGGTCGCCCTCCTCGACCGGACTCACCTCTTTGCCTGTCTCGACGACGGTTCCGGCGTTCTCGTGGCCGAGTGTCATCGGCAGGGTCTGGGGGACATAATCGGTCCACTGGCCCTCGATAACGTGGTTGTCGGTCTGGCACCAGCCTGCCCCGTCGACGTCGACAATCACGCTGTCGCTGGCAGTCGCCTGCGGCGCGTCTATCTCGTCGATTGACAGCGCGTTCGACATCTCCGTCGTATACTCGTGCAATCGTGCTGCGCGCATGCACTGATGGTCGGCGGGCAGTTTCATAAAATTACGCTCCACTCACCCTGCCCTTGCGGTGGTAACCATGAGCAGATGGGCCATGGCGACAGCAGCGACTGGCGTTGCAGCGACTGCGACGAGGACTGGCTGCCCGGCTACTGCTGCGGTGGTGCCAGCCGCCGTCCCGCAGACAGTAAGGAGTCCATAGGACAACTGTCCGCCGGCGCCGAACACCATTGCCCAGACGAACGCACAGACGGCGACCAGCAGAACTGCTCCGCCCCCGACAGCGACGACGGCCGACAGGAGTGGCGAGGTTGCGGTGACTGAGAACCACTCCATCGCGTAGCCGAGCAACCCCACGTATCCAGCCACGACCAGTGCTGGCGCGACGGTCAGTCCGAACAGGGTGCCTGTGCCGAGAATGGGGCCGGGGTCGGTCGGTGTGGCCGCTGCTTGTGTATCTGTCCTCAGCACGTCGATTCGGCGTTCGATGGATGGATGGGTAGCGTAGAGCACGCGGAGCCGAGTTTCGACGGCATTCACTGAGTCGAGTGATTCTCGACTCGGTGGCCCAGCGTGCGTATCAAGCGCCTGGAGTGCGCCGACCATCGGCTCTGGGTCGTCGAGTAACGCTGCTGCCGTCTGGTCGGCGACGAACTCGCGGTATCGCGAGAGCGCGTTTCTCGGGAGCAAGACGACCAGTCCTGCCGCACCGACACAGGCCTGTCCGACGAGTCTGTTGATGCGAGCGCGTCGTTCGGCTTGTTTCCGTGATTCGCTGGTCCGAGTGAGTGCCCCAACGAGTGCGACGAGGGCAAAAGCAACCAGATTCACGAATACTGCGACCACGGCCGCAAGTCGGCGGACGAACCACTCCACGTAGGCAGATGCTACGGTCACCAGCGAGTCGCAGTAGTAGAGATGCGAGAGTTCGTGGCCCACGATGGCGTCGAGTTCCTCCTCGCTGAGTGTCTCGTAGAGCCCGGAGTTGAAGACGATGGCCCCGCTCCAGCGGGTGCCGATAGCGCGGGCGTTTGGCTCGTCTGCCTCGACGAGGTACAACTCCGGTGGTGCCATCCCGAGTTTCTCGCTCATCGACTCGACAGTCTCGTACAGGCGCGGGTCGCTGTCGGGGGTGATTTTGTGCGTGTTGCGGCGGACGCTGGCAAGCTGGTAGCTCGTCGTCGCAAGACTGGCTGCCACCGCGACCCCGATAGCGACGCCGAGATAGAGCGGGAGCGAGACGACGCCCACCAGTGGGTAGAGCGCGACAACGACGGCAACATAACAGGCGAGAATTACACCCCCGGTCAGGGCCATCAGCACCGCGAGCTCCCAGTGACCGGCCGGCCGCACACGCTCCCGGGAGCACCCCATATTCGTCCTATGACTGCCGTGTACAAAAGTCCGACCGCCGCCCTCAGGCCTGTTGGGCCTGCTCTCGCGTTGCGTCCGTCACGTCACCACGGACCACGTCGACGAACTGCTCAGGGTGCTCGACGTGGGGCAGTAGCTTGGCCTGGTCGAAGACGACAAGCCCCGCGTCAACGTGCTCGGCGAGTTCCCGGCCCTCTTCGAGCGGCGTTACATTCGCGTTGCGGCCCCAGATGAACGTCATCGGGATATCGACGTTCGAGAGATGTTCTTCGAGCGAGCCCTCGGGATTGAGAAAGCCGCTGATGAACGAGGCTGGCGCGAACCGCGCACCGGGCTGGTGGCTGGTGAGCCACTCGTAATCGACAATCTCGTCGCTGAGGTTTTCCGGGTCGTAGTAGCCGTGGTCAGCGTTGAAGTACCGTAGCGAGGGCTTGCTGACGACGAGATTGTACAGCCCCGTCCCGAGGACCGGCGAGCGCAGCAGTGCGCGCAGCCAGACCTGCCGACTCCCCATCGAGGTATCAGTCGGACAGATACAGACCAGCCGCGAGACAGAGACGTTCTGGACGGCAGCGGCCGCATACGAGTTCGTCAGCGACGAGGCAACCACAGTCGGGTTGTCGGTCAAGTCCTCGATGATATCCTCGACGAAGGCCTCGTACAGCGACGCGGAGTACAGAAGCGGCGGTCGGTCGGAGTGGCCGTAACCCGGCAGGTCCGGGACGATGACGTGGTAGTCCTCGGCCAACTCGTCGACGACAGCGTGGTACTCGTGGCTTGACGCTGCTGCGTTGGTCCCGTGCAACAAGAGGAGGTCATCGTCAGCAGGGTCGCCAAGTTCGGTGTAACTAATGCCGAACCCGCGCCAGCGATAGGTTCCCTGGTCGCCGTCGAGATAGGGCTCGAACTCCTCTGCACCCGACGACAGCCACCTGTTCGCCAGTGCAGTCGCGCCAACAGCACTCGCCGCGCCGAGCAAAACGTTTCGGAGTTTCATATCTCGGTATTACCTCGGCGCGATTATATAAGTAGTCATCTCCGCAACCGATTCGCCTACGCTGCCGCGAGGTCTTCGACACGCCCGGCCAGTTCGACAGTTGTCGTCGCGAGTCGCTCCAACTCGGCGGGAGAGAGCCGAGTGAACGGCACCTCACACTCGATTTTGCTGCCGGTAACCGTGAACGTGCTCACGGTGTCGACATCCATCAGTGTCGCCTGTATCTCCGGCGAGAGAAGCTGTGTGACATTATCTCTGGAGCCGCGGATGACAAACGCCTCGTCGAGGGCGTCGTTGCCGGTCTGAACTCCCTTCTCTGTCCCGCCTGACCCGACGCATTTGAGTTGGACAGTAAAGGAGGCACCGACCCCCTCGACAGGAGTTCGAATCGTCATGTGCGTCTGGGAGACGATATTGGGAATCTGCGTCCGAACCGTCACCGACCGGCCATCTTTGATCGTTTCGAGGTCAGCAAGCGTCGTCCCCGTGTTGGGTTGAAACGACGATTCCGCGACCATCCGGTTCCAGTTCCGCCGGTCCGAGAGTGCAATCAGTATCAGGCCAGCAATCCACGCGCCACTGAGAAGCAAAAATACGTCGGCACGCAGCAGTCCACCGACCACTGGCTGGAGAATTTGTGTCGCAGCACCGACAGCGAGCGCCAGAATCGTCCAGATG
>JAQCNR010000089.1 GCA_028274925.1 Halovenus sp. | reverse complement strand
CATGTCCATTCGTCGAGTTGGTGTTTGAGCGTGTCAAGAGTACTTGGGTCGGCTGCGACTGCTCCATCTGGTTGGGTCAGTGCGGCAAGCCACTGCTCGTACACATCGTCAGCTCCCGTCGAGTCGACAGTCGTGAGCCGCTCGCGGACCGTCGCGTCGACGCACGCGTCGAGTGTGCTCACGAGGACCTCGCGTGCGGACTGGATCGTTGCGTCTGCCCAGCCGCCCACGTCTTCGGCACTCTCAATTACATCTTCGGTGACCAGTCCTCTGGCGAGTGGCGGCACCGCCTCCCGGAGCGTGCGAAGGCGACTGAAATCCTCGGCTGTCGAGGGTAGCGCGCGCCATACCGCCACGGCACCGTCCCCGCGCTGTTCAAGTTGTGGGACGACACGACCGCCGCGGACGAACTCATCGGCCAGTGTCGCGGCAGTCTGCCAGTACTGGATTGTCCTGCCTGCGACCACGCCAGGACCACCGCCGTCGAGCGCGGCGAGGATATCACCCAATACGCCGGGATCGATTCTGAGTGCCGGCACTGTCCACGGTGAGACACGGTCGACCGGAGCATCCATCTCCTCGTCGCGGACCAACTGCGGTGAGGGTTCCGGGCCAAAGCGGCCTGAAGGAAACAAGAGTGTGACGGTGCGCTCCCCGAACTCGTCGGTAGCGACTGGTAGCGCATGGTCATCGCAGGTAGTCCGCAGTGTTTCGATAGTCGCCGCAAACGGATGTTCTCGTGGGTCCGGAACGTTCGGTGGACGACCCGGTTTTGGTGGCTGTTGAGGTGGGCGTGTGGAGTCCTCTGCCCATAACAACGGGTAACCAGCATCGTCAGTTGCGAGGTGGAAGACGAGCATGATCAAGGGTCGTACTGGTAGATGTACGGGTGGTCAGCAGTTCCTTCGGGCATGATTTCGGTCAGTGTCTCGTGCAGTTGTGATTCGGTCGGTGCGCTGGCGATGACCTGTCCGTCGTAGAGCGCGACGGCAGCAGCGTCAATGCCCATTTCCCGAAACTCCCGTCCGAGGCTCCGTGCGCGGGCTTTGCCGAGTTGCTTGTGATATATGCGTTGGAGGTCCTCATTTTTGCCTTTGAGCTCGTCGATCTCGTCGGCGAATCGCTCTCGATTCTCTTGGTTTTTGGTGTAGAACCGTAACCGCTCGGCGTCGCTACGGCCGGATTCATCGGCTGGTGGCAGCGATGTGGCGACACCGTACCGATGTCTGGCTTCCTCGGCGGTCGTTTCGATATCAGTACCCGTCGTGATCTCCCAGGCACCCTGGAGGATCGGGCTCGGATGGAACCAGCCGTCGGTCACGATTGTGCCCTCGAACGGCAACAAGACGACATCCGAGACCGGGATCGGAAGCTCGCGGGACGGAAGTGATGACGACAGGGAGTCGTAGACGCCTTTCACGCCGTATGCCCGGGACTGTTCTGGATCAACGAGGACTGTATCCTTCTCTCGGTGTTCGACGACAGCGAACTTCCCGTACTCGTAGTTGATCCACTCCTCGATCTGTGCGAGGGCCGAGTTGGAGAGATCAGCTGGATTGTCTGCGACGAACGCCGAAATAATCTCTTCTGTGTTGGCTTCGTGGTAGAAGTAGTCACGGATCGATTCGATTTCGTCGAGAAACGCAGTCTCGAACTGTGTGTAGGTTTCGATTTCCGGGACGATATCGAACCGGTCGTTGACGTACACGAGCAATCGGCCGTACAGTTCGAGAAACCGGTCTGCCTGCTCGGTGTCGAGGACCGTCGCGTCGGTGTTGTCGCCAGCAGTCGACAGTTCATCAGCGGCTTCGAGCGAGCCGACCGCTTCGGCCATTGCCGCCTCGTACTCCTCCTGTGTCACGTCGACCGACTCGAAGACAGCCTCTTGATCTGCTGGCAATCCGGTCTCCATAGCCGCCTCGGTCACGGTTTCGAGTGTCGCTTTGGCGTCTGCTGAAAGCGAGTCGATAGCGTCATCGAGGGGCTGAGTTTCTTCGGGTGTCAGGTCGCCGATTGAGAAATCCGGGGGTGGTGACTCCCCAGTCACTGCTGCCTCGACAATGTCGTCGCTGAGACTCTCCACATGAGCAGCGAGTTCCTCGCCATTGGGATGGTCACCACGGTCAGCGAGAAACCGGAAAAGTGCCGCTACTACCGGCCCGACAGCGCTGAAATGCTCGGGGTCGGCGTCAAGTGTCGTGGGATGGATGTCGAGACAGACCGTTTCGAGGTGGTCGCTGTCACACGTTTCGAGTGTCGTGTCGGCGTACCCGTGTAGCAATTCGATGAGGCTCTCGATAATGAACGGTGCTTCGTCCTGCTGGTGCTGTGAAAGGCCTTGGTAATACTGACTCTCAGTGAACCGTTCGATGGTTGTCTCGATCAGGTCAACCATCCGGTCAAACTGATCGTCTTCACCGTCGTGTGTGTCCATATGTCGTGGCTGTCTGTGGCCAGTAAAAGTATCTCTGATCCATACTGGTCGGCTTCATGCTACGGACGAACAAAATCGGTCGTCAAACTGACGGAGATGCTCCGTGTGTTTGCTGGGCCAGTACTGAAACCAACACACTGGCATTATGCCTTCTTTTCAGGACAGACACAGAACACTCTCGTGGCAGTTAC
>JAQCNR010000087.1 GCA_028274925.1 Halovenus sp. | reverse complement strand
CCGTTCACTGCGAGGAGCCTGCGGTTCCCAACCAGCACCTCCTCACCGTCGACGGTTGCTTTGACGCCCTGTCCGGGAACGTTCTCGAACTTCTCGGGGTCGGTCACGTCCAGCGCTCGCTCGCGTGCACCCTCGACAATGGCCTCGGCGAGCGGATGTTCGCTGCCACTCTCGGCGCTAGCGACAATCCGGAGCAGTTCGTCCTCTGAAAGACTGTCGCGAGCGAGCAGTTCGCCGCCGTCTGCTGCTGCGTCGCCCTCCGTCACCCCATCCCCGTCGAAGACGACAACGTCGGTGAGTTCCATCTCGCCTTCAGTGAGTGTCCCCGTCTTGTCGAAGACCACAGTGTCGACATCCTTCGCGCGTTCGAGGATATCGCCACCCTTGAACAGGACGCCGTTCTGTGCGCCAATCGTCGTGCCGACCATCGTCGCCGCGGGCGTCGCAAGCCCGAGCGCACAGGGACAGGCAATCAACACCGCCGAGGCGAAGACAACAACGGCAAACTCGAACACTGAGACTGTGCCGCCGACAACCACGGGACCACCAGCAACCTGCCCCCACAGTGGGAGCGCGCCGACGACTCCAGCGAGCGTCTGCGGGAACAGATACCAGACGACGCCCCAGAAGACGGCGTTGGCGATGACCGCTGGAACGAAGTACGCTGAAATCCGGTCAGCCAAATTCTGGATATCGGGCTGGCGAGACTGTGCCTCTTTGACCGTCTGCACAATCTGCTGGAGCGCAGTGTCCTTGCCGACTTTCGTCGCTTCGACAATCAGCACGCCGTTCTCGTTGATCGTCGAGCCAACGACTTCGTTACCCTCTGTCTTCTCGACCGGAACAGACTCGCCGGTGACCATCGACTCGTCGACTGCGCTCTGGCCGTCGACAACCACGCCGTCAGTTGGAATCTGCTCGCCGGGCCGGACTTTCATCCGGTCACCGACCTCGATATCTTCCAGTGGAACCTCGTGCTCCGTGCCGTCTTCAACCAGTGTGGCCGTGTCGGCTTCCATCTCCAGCAGTCTGCGAAGGGCCTCGCCGGCCTGGCCCTTCGAACGGGCTTCGAGGTAGTTGCCCAGCGTGATGAACACGAGGATGAGCGCGGCGGTGTCGAAGTACATATCACCAGCAATCAGGCCCGACAGCACCGCGACAGAGTAGAGATATGCTGTCGAGGAGCCCAGCGCGATGAGCACGTCCATATTAGCGCGGCGGTTCTTGACCAGCGCCGTGTAGGAGTTCCGGTAGAACGGCCGGCCGAGTCCTACCTGGACCGGCGTCGCCAGCGCGAAGGCGACCCACCCAACGGGGACGCCGAAAATTCGTTCGCCGAAGAGTCCCAGCCCGAGGAGATGGTCGGCCATGAAGACGAGCAGCGGGGCCGACAGCGCAGCACCGAACAGCGTGAGTCGGCGCTGTTTGCGTAGTTCCTCGCCGCGGGCGGCCTCACGAGCGTCACCCGAGTCGTCGCCATCCTCGCGGACTGGCGAGTAGCCCGCGTCCTCGATAGCGTCGTACAGCGCGTCAATCGAGACATCGGCGGGGTTGTAGGTGACCTGCGCTTCGTCGGTGGCGTAGTTCACCTCCGCGTCGATGACGCCTGGCGTGTCCTCTAGGGCAGTTTCGTTCGTGTCTGCGCAGTTCGCACAGCTCATATCGGTGATGGCGATTGTCACCGTCTCCGAGACAGCGCCGTAGCCAGCCTCGTCGATTGCGTCGTAGATGTCGCACAGCGAGACGCGTTCGGGGTCGTACTGGACGGTTCCCTCGTCGGTGGCGTAGTTGGCGTCAACCTCCGTGACACCGTCGAGGGCGCCGAGGGTGTCGTCGATTGTCGCCGAACAGTTGGCGCAGGACATCCCCGTAATATCGAGTTGGGAGTTGCGTGTGGCCATCGTACTCAGTACTACGGTCCGTATACTTAGGGGGTTTGCCGTTCAGATATCGTGGGTCAACCCACGCCGAAAGCTTCGATACGAAAGCCTCGATTTATGCGCCCTCCTCCAAGCGCCGGTATCGCTCCTCGAAGCGAGAGAGACAGGACGGACAGCAGAAGTGATACACCTCGCCGTCGATGCGGGCGGTTTCACCCTCGTTGTCGACGGTGTTGTTGCACTCCGCACAGGTCAGCGCGAACTCGACACCCTCGACTGATGGCGTCCACTCGACATCGTCGACCAGCGTGACAGTGTACGCTCGAACGTCGATACCGTCAAGCAGAGTTTCGACCCAGTTACGCACGTTCTGGGCCTCAGCACGGGCGTAAAATTTGACCTCCCCGTCTGCGGTGACGAAGATATGTTCGACACCGTCGGCCTCCCGCAATCGCTGGCGAACTTCTTGCTGGGTGCCCGGCGGCAGGTCAACGCCGACCAGCACCGGCACGCCGGCCCGGAGTTGTGAGCGGTCGACATCGACGGTGAAGTGGTTGATGACGCCCGCCTCCTTCAGCCGAGTCACGCGGTCGGAAACTGCCGGCCCGGACAGCCCCACCGCCTCGCCAATCTCACTGTAAGCCAGTCGAGCGTTCTCGACGAGCAGCGACAGAATCTCTAAATCTGTGTCGTCCAGTTGTGCCATAACGGGGTTACAGACCCGAGAGTGATTACAGTTTCCCGCGTTTGGCTTTGGATTCCAAGGTGTAGGTGGCGAGTATGGCACGGATTCAAAAGGAGAAAACAAATAGCTACCAAGTGGCTAGTGTCGAAGTATGAGCCAGACCATCACTGTCGACGGAATGAGTTGTGAACACTGCGAGCAGACTGTCGAGGACGCACTGGAAAAGGTTGCAGGTGTTACGTCGGCCAGCGCCGACCGAGAGGCCGGAACGGCGACTATCGACGGAGACGCTGCACCGGACGCGCTCGTGGGTGCTGTCGAAGAAGCAGGCTACGAGGCTGCTGAGTAACTGGGATTTTTCCAGGTATCTAACTTCGAGCTATGAATACTCATTCTTCGCTTTCCTCCGCTAAATCCCCATTTTCGAGTCCTTCGGGATCTAACAATGCTCACTCTTCGTCTGTCGTAGCTGCTTCTTCGTTGAGCATCTGGGGTGAGAAGACTGGGCCGGGTGTTGTACCGCCAGCAGTTGATGTAGACGGGTCGAGCCGAGGTTTCGGTTTCTAAACGGTTGCAGACGTGTTTGACGCAGGTGGTCTTGGTTCACGAAATCCAAGCCCGGAGTCTCGATAGTGCGATAACAAACGTCTGGCTCACCAATATTCATACTTCTGTGGTCACAACATACATACAGAAGGTGATTGTGTTATGGGCAGTACCAGGGTTAACTTCCGTCTCCCGGAAGACTTGATCCAGAAGGCAGATGTAGCGGCTGAAGTTAGCAAAAAAAACCGGACCGATATTGTCAAAGAGGCGCTTCAAGAGTATCTAAACGACATTGAGGACGACGAGACGTTCAAGGAAGCAGTCGTGGAACTCTATCTTGACGACCAGATCGGGTTCGAGGTCCTCAAGGAATTTCTCGGACAACAGGACGCCGAATCAGTCCGCGCCTCGAAAACCATTCTGAACCAAGGCGAGGCTCTAGCTGACGACCTCGCAGAGCTGTAGCGTGGAAGAATGATTGTAGCGGACACAAGCGCATTGATTTCACTCGCCTCAATCGATCTCTTCGATGCCTTCCTAACAGAGTTTGATGTCCACACCACTGAAACAGTAATCGAAGAACTGGAAAAAACCAGTCAGTACGACGACCGTCACGGGAATGCAGCCGACACCGTGCTTGACAATCTGAGCCGAATAGACACGCATCAAATCGAGAGGGAGTTCACTTCCTCCCGCGTCGACCAAGGAGAAGGAAGCTGCGTCCTCCTTACCAAGGAAATAGAGACGGAATTCCTGATCACCGACGACCTCCGAGCACTACCCGAACTCCAGACAGTCGCAGATGCACAAGTCGCAATCTCACCCATCGTCCTGAAAGCACTGGTCAAGAGGGGTGTTCTGGATCGAGCAAAAGCACCTGAAAAACTCGATGCACTTGCGGAGCAGCGAGACTGGCTCGGCGCACCGATCTACAGGAGGGCACAGAGCCTGTTCGAATAGATTCGTCCCACACTCAATTTATACTGGAGGCTGGGTACTCGTCCTTGCGTGGCGTACATTGTATCACCGACGAAGAACCCGGTAACTACCGGACGTAACAAGGAAAGAGAGCCTAGGCCGGAATTTGAATCCGGGGTCTCGTCCTTACCAAGGACGCGCTTTACCGCTAAGCTACCCAGGCACGCACTCACAGGTTGCGGCGAGTCATCTTTGAACGTTTCGATTCACGCCGGCCCTGCTATCAATCATCAACCGACGTCGTCAGGCCGTCACTGCTGCCCTGTTCCGCGGTCAGTCCGCGGAGGCGCTTGGCGTCGACGCCAGCGAGCAACTCCGCCGCTGGTGGGAAGTCGTCAGCTGCCAGTTCGTCGGCCAACTCGGCAGCGAAGCCGGTGACACCCGGCGAGATTGTCCGGTCACCGAAGGCAGTCCCGGCCGCCGCCGCCAGTTCCAGAGCGTCTGCTTCGAGGTTTCGGTCCAGTGAACCCTCACCACTGTCCTGCTGGCGAGTCTGGTCGCGACCAAAGGCTCGGACTGTCTCGACGGCTCGCCCGGCAGCGTCTGTCTTGGCCAGTAGATAGAAGCCACGGGCAACGAGTACGTCCGCGACGAGAATATCCAGGTCAGCGTCGTCTCCGCCGCCAGTTTCCCACGGTTCGTCGTGTGCGAGTCGGCGTGTGAGACGGAGCCCATCGTAGATCAGCTGAACGCCTGCAGCGCGTTCACCGACCGGGTCCGCAAGTTCATCACCGGCTGGCTGCGATTCGGCGCGTGCTATCGGAGAATCAGTCGTCGCGCGTGCGAATCGAATCGTCAATACGCCTGGTACCATCGAGCCTTGGTCAAGCCATTCGGTAATCCGCTCGTGCAACCCCGCAGGTTCGACATCCTGCACAGCACCGAGCGCAGCCTGGCGCGTCGCCCCGGCTTCGTCCATTGCACTACTGTAGCGGGAGCAAAGGCAAAGAACTTTGGAAACCACCGCCGGAAGACTGTCCATGATTACCACAGCGACCACCGACAGCGTCCGGGAGATTACGCTCGACCGGCCCGAACGCCGGAACGCGCTGACACGGGCTGGACTGGACGACCTCAAGGCGACAGTTGAAACGGCAACCGAGCCAGTGGTGTATCTCCACGGTGCCGGTGACGCCTTCTGTGCGGGGGCCGACCTCGACACGGTCCGCTCGCTCGACGAGGACGCTGCAGCGGCGTTCGCACAGCGAGGCCAGTCCGTTGCACAGGCGCTGGAATCCTACGACGGTGCTGTCGTCGCAGGCATCGACGGTGCTGCCCGCGGCGGCGGTGTCGAACTCGCGCTGGCCTGTGACCTTCGGGTCGCCACGCCAGACGCGACATTCGCCGAGAGCGGCGTCGAACTCGGGCTATTCGGCGCGTGGGGTGGGACAGCACGACTCCCCCGAGTCGTCGGTGAGGGAATCGCACTCGATATCTCGCTGTCGGGGCGGGTGCTCGACGCAACGGAGGCCTACGAGCACGGTCTCTGCAGTCGAATTGTCGACCAGCCACGGACGGTTGCCGAGGAACTCGCCGAGAACGACCCGGGCGCGATGCGTGCAATCAAGGAGCGAATACGTGACCGCGAGGCTGTCTCGACCCAGCACCAGCGCGAACAGGACGCCTTTGCGACCCTCATTAAGGCCTTCGAGGCCGAATAGTGCGAAACCACTTTGAGCAACGGCGGCGGAGTGGTTCACGAATGAGTGGAGGACGACCGGCAACCAGCAAGACACAGCGAGAGAGCAGTCGCCTCGCGAGAGGTGACAGAGCGTGACTCGTGTCTGTCTCGTCGGAGAGTCGGAGACAAACCTGCAGTACGAACTGCTCTCCCGTGAGACTGCTCGTGACGCGCTGGCGGCGTACGACATCACCGAGCTATATGCGAACACGCTCGCCGTCGAAACCGTCAGCCTCGGTGCGGCAGTCTCGCTGTTGAACGACCTCGACTGGTATCTTATCCGGTTTGTCGCGGACGCCTTTGTGCTGGAGCCATCAGTCAGCGACGAGGAGTGGCTCTCTCGTGACCTCGCAACGGCAATCAGAAACGACGAGCTAACGCCAGCCGAAAGCGAGCGATTTCTCCGCGTCTACGGCGTCGACGAGGAAACAGAGCCACCAGAACTGGTCGAGCCAATGCTGGTCACCAGAACCGGCGCAGAGATTCCCGAGTACGACCTGCGTGCGGTTGACCGAACCGTGATTATCAGGGTGACTGAGTCTGAGTTCGGCGCCTAAGAAACTGCGCCGCCAGTGCATTACATAAGGCTTATGCGCACACTGCTTCTGTCATCTGCTAATGAGCAACTGGCGGGAACAGCTGGCAGACGACTCCGAGACACGGGCAGTACTGGACTGGTTGACGGAGTTCTATCACCTTCCAGTACTGGCCGTCTTGATCGGGTTCCTTTTCTGGAATCGAATTCGGAATTGGTCAAACTTCGTCTACGAGGGGACGGTTTACTACAGCGGTAACGACCCCTGGTACAACCACCGCTCCGCAGAGTACGCCACGGAGAATTTCCTCGGGACGATGCCCTACGACCCGTGGACATATTTCCCGTACGGCACTGCAACGGGACAGTTCGGCGCGCTGTTCGACCAGATTATCGCACTGGTTGCCCTCATCGTGGGTCTTGGCTCGCCGAGCAGCAGCCTGTTCGACCATGTCGTCCTGTTCGCACCAGTCCTGTTTGCGCTGGCAATCTGTGTGCCGGGCTACCTGATCGGACGGCGCGTCGGCGGTCGGGTTGGGGGACTGACTGTCGTCGGGTTCGTTGCGCTCGCACCAGACCGGCTACTACAGTTCACGCTGGCCGGACACACCCAGCACCACGCCGCAGAGGCGCTGTTCATGGCGCTGTCGGTGCTCGGGATTATGGTGGCCCTCTCCGCAGCCGAAGAGGAAAAGCCGGTCTACGAACTGCTTGCAGCCGGTGAGATTTCGACACTCAGGAAGACAATCGGCTACTCGCTGCTCGCCGGCGTCGCGATGTCGATGTACCTCTGGGC
>JAQCNR010000084.1 GCA_028274925.1 Halovenus sp. | reverse complement strand
AACGAGGGTCGAAACGCTGGTCGCTGAGGGAGATAGCCAATCGTTCGAGGGTGGTCGTCGATGTGAGCAGTGACAGTGCCGGACGTGGGCTGGCTGAGGCCTGCAAGCAGTTCGAGCAGCGTCGTCTTGCCCGAGCCGTTGGGCCCAATCACTGCGTGGAGCGTGCCGCGAGGCAGTGACAGGTCGACGTCAGCAACGACGGTGACCGAACCAAACGCTCGACTCAGGCCCTCGGCACTGAGACAGGGCTGGTCGGCAGTGCTGTCCGGTGTCATGGTGGGTTGTTGTTCAGTCATCAGCAGTTGTTTCGAGGTCGTCAATTGTCTCGGGGTGAACTGGCCGCGACCGTGGGTTGGTATCGAGTACTTCGCTCTCGCGGGAGCCAGCAACGGTGTCTCTGACCAGTCCAAGTGCCGTCGCGGCAGGCGAGGTTGTCAGTGTCCACACGCCGGGGTCGCGCAGGCTGGTATCCAGTCGACCGGTTGGAGAGTACGACCCTGTCGCCAGGCGGTTCGGTCGCTTGGACCAGTAGTTGCCCTCGCCGTCGTGATTCCAGATCCGCAACGGGCCAGCGCCGACCGCAACGGTGTCCTCGTTGTCGACGAAATCGTTACGGACGACGCGATTCGAGGGCCGCAACGTTCCGGTGCGAAATCCGAGGTCGTTACCGTGGATGACATTTCGTTCGTATAGCGAGCGCTCGGTTCCAGCCATGATACCCCGGTCGTTCTCGGCGAGAACGTTGCCCGCGACGTAGCTGTTGGCACCGCTGAGCGTCAGTCCTGTCGACGAGTTTCGGACATCGTTACCGACAATAGCGTTACCGGACGGGTCGGTCATGACCGTCACGCCGGCGAAGGCCTCCTGTCGGGCCACGTTATCGGCAATCAGCGTCTCGGAGGTGTACATCAGGTGGACACCGTAGCGGTTCGAGACGAACCGATTATCCCGGATAACGGAGCCGTCGGCGCGGTGGAGATAGACCCCATCGCGGCCGTCGAGGAACGTCGAGTTCTGTACGACGACCGGCGAGCGAATCGACGTCAGACCCATGAACCCCTCGCGATGTTGCGTCGCGCCGCGGATTGTCGTGTTCTCGACGACAGTGGTGCCGACATCCCTGAGGAGGACGCCGGTGGTCGGGGTGTCGATGTCGACATCGGCAACGAACAACGTCGAGACGTTGTCGGCCTCGATGGCGGCGTCACTGCGGCCGTAGCCCGACTCGACAAAAGAATCCCACTGTTCCTGTTCAACCGCGCCGTCTGCAGGTTCAGTCGAGTCGCCAACGCCGGTGATTGTGAGGCCAGTAATCGCCACGTCAGTGCCGGTCACGCTGAGTACCGAGCCGTTGGCGTCGCCGCAAACTGTCGCTTCAGGACCGCGGATTGTCACCGAGCGATTGATCTGCAGTTGTTCGGTATACGTGCCGGGCGGGACACGAATCGTCGCGTTTGGCGGCGCTGCGTCGAGTGCAGCCTGAATGGTCGGGGCGTCCTCACCGACGACGATGGAGGCGTCTTGGTCGGTGAGTGGTTGGGTACTCGCGACGCGGTCGTCGGCGCTGCTGTGCTGGCGGTCGACGCGACCGCGCACTCGGCTGACGGTGTCGAGGTCAGTCTCTCGGGTTCTGACCGCCTCCCACTCGAGAATCTGACCGCCGTGGTTGTCGGTAAAGCTGGTGGCGTCGCGGCGCGAACTGAACGGCACAATGGCGTCACCGGCGGGCAAGCGGGCCTCGCTGTCGACGACAAAGACAGCGTTTTCGACCCGGACCCAGCCGGGGTCAGTTTCGGTCTGTGGGTAGCCCGCGTCGGTTAGCGTCGGCTCCGTGTCTGTATAATCAGAGACATAAATTGCGACCGGACGGCCGAACTGCTTGGCGTGGCCGGGCTGTTGGAGTCCGTCGATCAGATAACTCACGCCCTGATAGCCGACGACAAACTGGTACTGCGAGTGGAAGACTTCGGCCCGGGGAACTGTCGCGTCGGCCTGCTGGAGGACCTGTTCTGATTCGGCAGCGAGGCCAGCCTCGACAGTCTGGTCGAATGGGACTGGTTCTGTGGCTCCTCCGGCGTCGATGGCGAATACGCCGACAGAAAGAATCAAAACGAGAGTAATGACGGCAAGAACCGCTCGTCTGGAGGGTGTCGCACGGACGAGTCTGCCGAACGTCGAGCTCACTGGTGAAATCCCGCCGCTGTCACATATAGCTTCATTGGTGCGTCTCCCGAAGCGGAGTTAGCTCATCGTTCCCGACTCCTGCAGGGAGTCGACCAGCGGCCGCGTAATCTCGTCGAATTCATAGCGCGTGCCGTTGTACGTCTCGGCGAAGGATTCTGCCCCGGATTGGTCCG
>JAQCNR010000082.1 GCA_028274925.1 Halovenus sp. | reverse complement strand
CAGCTAACTCAATCTCGCGCTGGCCGGTGGTCTGTAATCGAGCTATTCAGATTCGTATTTGACATCCAGCGTCGCTGTCCAAACGGTCTTGGTTGGCCAGTTCCTACCGATAGCCGTGACAGAGCGATTCGACCGACGAACGCTGTTGCGGACGAGTGCGGCCGTGGGTGCGTTCGCGCTCGCAGGCTGTATCGGCGGCGACGACGGCCCCGCTTCCGTCGACGATGTCGAACCTGACGGTTCGTTTGCCCTCTCGGAGGTTGTCTCCGGGCTTGACGCCCCGTGGGGCCTGGCTTTCGTCCCCGACACACCGAAACTCCTCGTCACGGAACTTTCTGGGAGCCTCCAACTTGTCGACCGCGAGCGCGGGACGACGACAGAACTGAGCAACACGCCGGAGGTTCTGGCGAGAGGGCAGGGCGGACTACTCGACGTTGCTGTTCATCCTGACTTCCCCGACGAACCGTGGGTTTACCTGACCTACGCCGGGACTGACGACCGAGGCTACTCGGCGACCCATCTCGGCCGTGGTCGACTCGACCCCGAGGCCCCAGCCTTCGAGGCGTTCGAGCAACTCCACGTTGCCGAACCGTTCCTCGACCGGACGGCCCACTACGGGTCGCGCGTTCAGTTCGGCTCCGACGGGATGGTCTACATGACCGCTGGTGACCGCCAGTTCAAAGACTTCGGCCCGAACCACGTCTCACAGGATCTGACGAACGAACTCGGAACCGTGCTGCGACTCGAACCTGACGGCTCGATTCCCGCCGACAACCCATTTGTCGACGATGACGACGCCGTCGATTCAATCTTCAGCTACGGCCACCGCAATCCGCAGGGACTCGACCGCCATCCCGAGACGGACGAGATGTGGGTGAGCGAACACGGCGAGAAGGGCGGCGACGAGATTAATCGCCTGCAGGCCGGCGGGAACTACGGCTGGCCGATTGCTGACCGTGGCTGTAACTACGGGACAGAGAACCCCGTCGCGCCGGACCCGCAACCCGGCGACGGCACTATCGAAGCCGCACACGTCTGGGCCTGTGGCGTTGCTCGCTTCCCACCAGCGGGAATGACATTCTACGACGGTGACGCCTTCCCAGCGTGGGAGGGCAACCTCTTTGTCGGCAACCTCGCGGGACAGTATCTCGGCCGTCTCACCGTCGAGGACCCCGGCGGCGACCCGACACTCGAAGAGCAAGAACCACTGCTCGACGGCAACGAGTGGCGAATGCGCGACGTTGCGGTCGCACCCGACACCGGTGACCTGTTCGTTCTCATCGACAGCCAAGACTCGCCACTCGTCCGACTCCATCCCGAGTGACTAGGCCTTTTTTGCTGGCGCGCGAATTCATGGTGTATGAACGGGATACTCGACCACACGATGATCCGCGTCGCAGAGCTTGAAGAATCGCTGTCGTGGTACGAACAGAATCTGGCGTACGAAGAAAAAGACCGCTTCGAGGGGGACGATTTCACTATCGTTTACATTGGACCAGCGGAGATGCACGAGGACGGTGCCCTGCTGGAACTGACCCACAACGAGGGCGAAACTGACCACGAACTCGGCGACGCGTGGGGACACGTCGCCGTCCGCGTCGAGGATGTGAACGACGCCTACTACGAACTGATGGACAACGGTGTCGAGGACTACCGCCCACCCGAGGAGAATCCGGGCTATGCCTTCGTCAAAGACCCAGACGGCCACGAAATCGAAATCGTTCAGCGCGACCACGGCGCTCGCTGGAGTCTCGACCACACGATGATTCGTGTCGAGGACGCCGACGAGGCGCTGGGCTACTGGACCCGCAAATTCGAGTACGACGAGGTCGGCCGCTGGGAGGCTGATTCCTTCGCTAATTACTTCCTCGAACCTCGGGACGCCCCCGAGGAGGCGATGAGTCTCGAACTGACCTACAACTACGACGGCCGAACGTACACGATGGGCGACGCCTGGGGTCACCTCTGTGTCCGTATTGACGACCTGCAGGAGGACTGGGACCAGCTGATGACCCGGGAAGCACCCGACTACCGCGACCCAGAATCCTGCGATAACCTCTACGCGTTCACGAAAGACCAGGACGGCCACGAAATCGAACTGATCGAACGAGACACCTCGGCGGACTCGCTGTTCCCCTTCTAACTCGAGTCGACGCCGTCGAATCCCTGCGATTTCACCGATTTGAGCACGTCCCGAGCAGCGTCGTTAACAGACTCGTCGGGTTCGACTGGCTCGTAGCCGTCGAAGACTTCGTGGACCTTCCGGATACTGTCTGAGAGTGTATCGAGTCCGTAGCCACCCTCGAGAACGAATCCGAGCGCCGCGTCGGCGTCGTCGGCAATCTCCCTGACTGCTGCCGTGAGACAACCGAATCCTTCCGTCGAGACGCGCATCCGAGAGATCGGGTCGTGTTCGTGTGGGTCGAAGCCCGCGCTGATCAGGAACAGATCCGGGTCGAACGCCTCGATTGCCGGCCCGATTACCTCGGACAGCGCCGCGAGATATGCCGATGTTGTCGTTCCGGGCGCGAACGGAATGTTCAGCGTTGTCCCCGCTCCCGGGCCAGCGCCAGTCTCCTCGATATCGCCGGTCCCCGGGTAGAGGCCGTCTTCGTGAATCGAGGCGTAGAACACGTCTTCTTGCTCGTAGAAGATATCCTGCGTGCCGTTGCCGTGATGGACATCCCAGTCGAAGATTGCGACGCGGTCGGCGTCGCCGTTGTCGATGACTGACTGTGCCCCAACAGCGGCATTATTGAAAAAACAAAAGCCCATCGCGTCGTCTTCCACCGCGTGGTGGCCGGGTGGTCGCCCAATCGAAAACGGCGTCTGGCGACCATCGTCTCCCGACAGCGCCGCGTCGGCAGCCCACTCAGCGAGGCCGGAACTTGCCAGTGCAGCGTCCCACGTTCCCTCGCTGACGACCGTGTCGGCGTCCCAGTTGCCGCCGCCGGCCGCACAGAACGTCTCCAGTGATTCGACGTACTCGTCGTCGTGGACTGCGTAAATCTGCTCGGGGTCGCTGGCCGCCGCGTCGATATACTCGACGCCGTGGCCGTCGGTCAGTCCGCGCCGAATTGCCCGTAGACGGTCAGGGCTCTCTGGGTGGCGTGAGCCGGTTTCGTGCTCGAGGCAGGTGTCGCTGTAGCCAAATTTCATTCAAAGTACTGCCTGAGTTCGAAATAGCCTTCGACATC
>JAQCNR010000079.1 GCA_028274925.1 Halovenus sp. | reverse complement strand
ATCTCCTCGGCTTCCTCTGTGATGTCGTCGGGAAGTAGGTCGATGTAGGTGGTGTACCCGACGATGTGCTCGGCATCGTGCAGTGCCGACTGCGCTCGTTGAGTCATGCCCTCGGGTTGGCCCGGACCCAGACCGACCGCCAGCAGTTGGCCGGGGACCGCCTCGAAATCGTCAACCGTCGACGCAACCTCCTGTTCGTCGCTCGTGGCCCCGCAGGCAGAGCTCGATGATTTCGAGCTAGAGCCGCCACATTTCGAGGTGTTCTCGGTTTCGGTGCTCGAACTGCTCGCACCGCATTTCGATTCGGTCTCTGTACTCGCGTCGCTCTCGGATGGATTATCGGTACTCATTAGAAGTCCTCCACGTCGCGCCCACCGCGGGGGGTGAGCAGGAACTGTTCGTAGTCGTTACCCCAGCGTTCGGTCTCGCTGTTGCCGACGATAATCGAGGTGCCCATGCCCCCGACCTCTTCGTCGTGGTCGGTGGCCTCGTCGAGTCGGCAGAACGTCTCCGTCTCGTCGTCGAGATTCCGCCCGGCCGTGCCGCGGCCGGCGTCGTTGACGATTGCGACGGGGACGTCGTCGGCACGCTCCTCGCGTATCACCTCGATTGCGCGCTCGTAATCGCGCCAGCAGTTGTACAGGACGATGACGAATCCGCTGATGGCCGCGGCCCGCAGTTTCTCTGCGATTTCGTCCCAGCCACGCCATTTGTCCGACAGCGAAATCGTACAGAAGTCGTTTGACAGCGGCGCGCCGACGTTTGCGGCCCCGCCGAGTGCGGCGGTCACGCCG
Organism: Halovenus sp.; assembly: GCA_028274925.1. Classification (GTDB taxonomy): domain Archaea; phylum Halobacteriota; class Halobacteria; order Halobacteriales; family Haloarculaceae; genus Halovenus. Next base: position 6,933 of record JAQCNR010000079.1, on the reverse strand, counting down.
GGGACGATTTCGATTGGGACGTCCGTGGCGTCTTCCTCCTGGGCCATCAGGAAAAGCAGGTCACTCTTGCCGTAGACGTTCGGGTCGCCGCCGGAGACGTGCGCAACCGTCTGGCCGGCCCGGACGCGCTCGAAGGCCTCGCGGGCGAGTTCGATTTGGCGACCCATCGACGAGCGAATCAGCGTCTGGTGGCTTCCGTCCGGTCGTTCGAGAATCGTTCCGTCCTCGCTCCCGGCGCTGTCGACGGCCGCGCCGCCGTCTGTCGCCGCTTCCACCGCTGCGCTCTCCGGCGGCAGTGTCCCGTCGGTGCGCAGAAACTCTTGGTAGAGATTCGAGGCGATGACGGAGTCGGCCGTCGCGATGACATCTTTGGCCTGCTGGGTCATGTCGTGGGGCAGGCCCGGGCCGATGCCGACGACGTAGAGCCGACCAAAGTCCTCTGGCGGGGCCGTCATCGTCCCACCGCCACGGTCACGGCCTCCTCGAACCGTTCTTTCTCACGAAGGAGGTTGTGCTCGCGGCCGCCGGCGATAGCCGACGCCTCGGCAATGCCCGGCCAGCCGATGAGCTCTTTCGAGCGTGATTCCGATGGTCCCTCGAACTGCTCCAGGGTTTCCTTCTCGAAGAGGACGACGCCGGCACCAATCTCCTGTGCGGCCTCGTACAGTCCCCCCTCGCCCTCTTTTCGGGTGCCAGTGGCGACGAAATCCACGTCGTCGAGGGTGGCGTCGAGGTCGGATAGCGCTCGCTCCCAGGCGTCGATAACCTGTGTCTTGTCCACACCCGAAACGGTGCCCGTGCCGAGGACGACACCGCTGTCGGCGTTCCGTTTCAGTACCGTGACGTCGTCGCCGACCAGCACTGCTCGGGGGCCGTCGAGTCGTGCCACGGGGCCGAGTTCGTCGTCCAGAACCGCGAGATTCGTCGCAACTGTGGAGTCGCCGTTGACGACGTGGGTGTCGAGTGCTTTGGCCTTGCTCTCGACACCCTGTTTGCCCGCCGCTTCGCTCGCCGTCGTCGTCGCCGGGACCGCGCCGAGTTTCGTGAGGTCCTGTGCGACCTGATTCGCGCCGTGGTGGCCGCCCGTGATTGGGATGGCCCACGTCAGCGCCTCGTCGATGACGACAATCGCGGGGTCGTCCCACTTGTCATCGAGCAGTGGAGCAGTCTTTCGCATCGCAATTCCGGAGGCCATCAGCCCGACGAAACAGTCGTACTCGCCCCAGTGCTCTCCGAATACGTCGCCGTGGTACTCGATGATGTCGATTTCCTCGTACTCCGGGCCGAGTTCGGTCGCTATCTCCTCGGCGGTGTCGAGTTTCCGCTCGAAACTGATGATGGCAATCTCCTCGGCCACCTCCCCGTCGGAGTCGGGGGTCGAACAGTGGCCGCCGGAGTCGTCGGTAGTCGATTCGTCTGTGTTCGTCTCGGTGTCTGTGTCAGTACTCATTGTCAGTTGTCAGCCTCGCTCGAAGACCGATTCGCAAAGCCGTCGTAGAGGTACGACCGCTCGTAGCCAGCCTTGCGGGCGGCGTCGCCGATGATGACCATCGCCGAGGCGCGATAGCCTGCGGCCTCGACGCGGTCACCAATCGTCTCGATTGTCCCCTCGATGATGTCCTCGTCCGGCCAGGATGCGTGGTACACGACGGCGACGGGCGTGTCGGGGTCGTGGCCCTCGTTCTGCAAGCGGCCCATCGTCTCCGGGATAGCGTGCGTTCCTAGGTAGATACAGGTCGTCACGTCGCCCATCTCGACGAACTCGCTGATGTGTTCCTCCTCGGGGTCGAGTGTCTTGCCCTGTGGCCGGGTGAAGGCGACGTGGTTGGCCACGCCGTTGAGTGTGAGTTGTGTTCGAAGTGACGCGCTGGCGGCGAACGCCGAAGTCACGCCCGGGACGATGTAGGTTGGCACGTCCTCTGCTTCGAGTGCGTCCATCTGCTCGATTGCCGCGCCGTAGATTGCCGGGTCCCCGCTGTGGAGGCGAACCACCGTCCGGCCCTCCTCGTAGGCGTCGGCCATCAGCGGCACCAGTTCTTCGAGGTCTTTGCCGATGCTCGTCACCTGCTCGGCGTCGGCACAAAATCGGTCCAGCAACTCGCTGTTGACCAGCGAGCCAGCGTGAACGACGAGGTCGGCTTCTTCGACCAGTTCCTTCCCCGTGACGGTCAGCAGTCCCGGGTCACCCGGTCCCGCGCCGATGAAGGGAATGCCCTCCTGCACCTCGCCCGCACTGTGGCTCTCGATTCGGTCGTCGCGCTCGGTCGCGGACGGAGTCGAAGTGTTGCGGTCAGTCATCTCGGCGGCACCTCCGGAAATCCGTCGCCACAGGCCTCAGCGATTGCTCGCTCCATCTCGATGAGTTCTTGCTGTGCGTCTGGGAGGGAGTTCTTCGAGGCGGCAGGTGTGCCGGCCGAAGAGTCACCCTCGGACTGCGACGAGAATCCGTTGCCGTCGGTCCGTGGCTTCGGTTGGTCGGTTCCTGCCGACTCGGAGGGTGCGGAGGAGTCGACGCTCTCGAACGTTGCCGTTGCTGGTGTGAGGTCGAGGTCTGCCTTCTCCGCGTAGGCGAGCGTGTAGTAGTCACGCTCTTCGAGTTCTCCGGGGTCGTCGGTGACGACTGTCTCGCCGGCCTCCATGTAGAGGCGGCGGCCGTAGGTCACCTCGTAGCCCGCCTCGGTCAGTTTCTCGTGGGTCGCCGGCGCGTCGGTCACTTTGAACAGGAGCAGTCGGTCCGGGCCAGTTGGGGCCGCGCCGCGGGCGCCCTCCGCGAGAGTGAGCGTCGACCCGGCGGCGATTTCGATACCCAGCGCCGACGTGAAGCCCGTGACGGCGCTGACGCCGGGGACCGTCTCGACGGTAACCTCGGGATGGAACGCCGAGAGCGTGCGCCGGAGGTGACCGAACGTCGAGTAGACGTTGGGGTCACCGAGCGTGACGAAGGCGGCCGCGCCTTCGCGTGCGCGAGGTGCAATCTCGTTCGCCGCCGCCTTCCAGGCGCGTCTGAGTTCGTCTTCGTCGCGGGTCATCGGGAAATCCAGGTCACCGAGTCGGTCTTCGGGGACGTACTCGGTCGCAACCGACCGGGAGAGTCGACCCGGGGTGTAGACCACGTCGGCCTCTTCGAGTCGCTGGCGACCCTCGACAGTCACGAGTCCCGAATCGCCCGGTCCGAGACCAACGCCGTACAGCGCCATCAGGCAGCCCCCTCGGCCGACCCGACGAGCATGTACACCGGGTTGTCCGAATCGAAGGAGGTCGCTCCGGCGAGTTCGTAGCCGTGGCTGACCTGGAACTGGACCACCTCCTCTAACATATCTCGCTCGCGGAAGGCAGCGGTCGCTTCGCCCGCCACTTCGAGTCGAGAGACGTTCATTACGACCCGGGGAACCCCTGTCTCGACAGCGTGGTCGAGTATCTCGCGGTAGTTTCGACTTCCGCCGAGAAAGAGGACGTCAGCGTCGTCTGGGAGTCCATCGGGTGCCTCGGTACACCTGAGTTCCACGTCCTCGATGTCGTTTGCCGCGAGGTTCTTCCGGGTCGTCTCGATGCGCTCGGGTTTGCGTTCGAGTGCAGTGACCCGGCCTGCACGCCGGGCCGCTTCAATTGTGACCGCACCGGTACAGGAACCAACCTCGACGAAGTGGTCACTCGGTTCGAGGTCGAGTTTGCGAAGCGAGACCGCCCTGACCTCCGCCTTCGTCGGGCCGGCTTTCGCGTCGTGTGGGAGCACTGGCTGTGCCATAGCCCAGACAACTCGCGTGGGACGTAAAACAATTTTGGTTGTTTTAGAGTAAGCAAGATTGATTAAAGTCGGCTGAGACGGTCGGATTGGGTATTCCGCAGATATGTGGTGAAAACTTACTTGCGTTCACGGGACCGAAGGACAACCAATGGTGAAGCAGGACCCAGGGGAGTTTGGGGTACTCCGGAGCAAGCGAAACGCGACCAGGTATCAGATTCTCGTCGAGATTGCGGAGCGACAGCCAGCGGTCAATCAACAGGAGATTGCCGACGCTATCGGTATCACCGCACAGGCTGTCAGCGATTACCTGCAGGACCTCGTCAAGCAGGAGTACGTAAACAAACACGGGCGCGGACGCTACGAAGTGACCAAGGAGGGTGTCGACTGGCTCATCTCCCAGACTGACGACCTCCGGAACTTCGTCAACCACGTCTCCGAGGACGTTATCGGACAGGTCGAAACCGAGACAGCAATCGCGTCGACTGGAGTTACGGAAGGCGAGACTGTCTCGCTGACGATGCAAGACGGCGTGCTTCGAGCGATGGCTGGCGATACCGGGGGAGCAACCGCAGTCGCGGTGACTGACGCCGACGCCGGCGAGGATGTCGGCATCACCAACGTCGAAGGCGTCGTCGATTACGAACTCGGAACGGTTGCAATAGTCTCGATTCCGCAGGTCCAGAACGGCGGGAGCAGTGCCGTCGACGGCGGGCGCGTGACAGCGCTGGCCAACGACCACGACCTGATTGCTGTCGCCGGTGCCGAGGCAGTCGCACTCGCCGATCGAACGGGGCTGGAACCAGACGTTCGGTTCGGGAGTCCGGGTGCCGTCCAGGAGGCGGCAGCGAAGGGACTCGACGTGTTGCTGCTCGCCGCGACGGACACGCTATCGAAACACACCGACAGCCTCCGAGAGCAGAGTCTCAGTTACGAAGTGGTCGACGCAAGCGAGTAGTTCCAAGCGAAACAGAGGGGTAAGCAGCGGGGGTCAGTTGTCGAATCGGGCCTGGACAAACGGCTGTACATCCTCGATATCACCGAGTCGAGAGTCTGAAAGCAGTACTGCTTCCGTCTCTTCAAGTGGAACCGAAAGGCTGATCTCTTTCGTCCGGCCGTAGCGGCCCTTCGAGACGACGACAGCGTTGACGATGCCGAGCATATCGAGTTCGCTGATGAGGTCGGTGACGCGGCGCTGTGTTAGCACGTCGGCGTCCAGTTCCTCACAGAGCCGTTTGTAGATGTTGTACACTTCGCCGGTGTTGATATTGTGAACGCCCTGTTTTTCGAGGAGGATAATCGAGAACAGGACGAGTTTCGACTGCTGTGGGAGAGTCCGGACAACCTCGACAACGCGGTCGATTTCGATTTTCTCCTGTGCCTCCCGGACGTGGTCTTCTTCGACGTTGTTGGTGTCGTCGCGTTCGGCGAGTTCACCCGCCGTCCGGAGCAAATCCAGTGCCCGGCGAGCGTCGCCGTGTTCCTGCGCAGCGAAGGCAGCACACAGCGGGATGACCTCGTCAGTCAGCGCTCCGTCTTTGAACGCGATTTCCGCCCGGGCTTCGAGGATATCCCGGAGTTGGTTGGCGTCGTACGGCGGGAAGACGATTTCTTCCTCGCCCAGCGAGGAGTTGACCCGCGGGTCCAGAAAGTCGGTGAACTTCAGGTCGTTCGAGATGCCGATAATCGAGACTCGGGAGCGTTCGAGTTCGGAGTTCATCCGCGAGAGATTGTACAGCGTGTCGTCGCCGGATTTTTCGACGAGTTTGTCGATTTCGTCGAGCATGATGACCACGACACGTTCGCGGTAATCCACTGCGTCGAAAAACGAGTTGTAGACGCGGTCTGTCGGCCACCCAGTCATCGGGACTTCGCTGAAGGAGTCGCGTTCGGATTCGAGGTCATCGATTTCCGCTTCGATAGCCTCGGCTGTCTCGAATTCGGTGTCAGCGAGTTCAGTCGAATCCTCGCGCGCACGCTCGAGGAGTGACCTGTGGTCTTCGATGGTGGCGTCGATTCGGTCGCAGTTCTTGTCGATGAACTTGTTTGCCAACTGTGCGAGGACACGATACTGTGTGTCGGTGACTTCGCAGTTGATGTACTCGACCTCACAGGGCACCTCGTACTTTTTCGAGGTGGATTCGAGTTCCTCGCTGACGAACTTCGCGCTCGCAGTCTTGCCGGTACCGGTCTTTCCGTAGATGAGGATATTTGATGGCGTGTCCCCGCGGAGCGCGGAGACCAGAATCGTCGCCATATTGTTGATCTGGTCTTCGCGGTGGGGGAGTTTTCGCGGGGTGTAGGACGGTCGGAGCACTTCTTTCTTCTTGAAAATTGGTTCGCCGGAGAGCAGGTCGTCGAACAGTCCCCGAGACGGACCCTCCTCGTCGTCGGGTTCCTCGCGAAGCATCTCGTCGATTCGCGTTTCTGGGTCTGGTGACTCTCCGTTTTCTCCGGAGTCAGTCTCCATCGAAGAGAACTCACCGACTGTCGAGTTTGGAGTCTCCTCAGCGTCAGTTTCGAGGTCCTGGTCGTCTCCAGAGTCAGCTTGGCCTGCATCCTGCGAACGGTCGTTCGTGTCTGTCATATCTTGTCCAGCGCACCCCTTCGTTTCGGGTGGAAACCCCGGGACGCAGACGGAGAACAAGACTCCCACGCCCAGAATCGGGCGAAATAGGCAGTCTCGGAGGTTCCGTCGGGTCCAGATGAACCACAAGAAATCCCGGTTGATACTATATTAAAGATTTCGATTGTTCGTATCTCTCTGCGAGCTGACGCTGGTGTTACTTCAGTTTGAGTGAAAGATTGTCGACAGCGTCGAGAGTGGAGAGAGTATCCGTGGAAACCCCCCCACCCCTTTGTTTCGAGTGGAACGGACTGAACAGGGGTGGGGGGTCGAGAGACCGGATAGACTAGACTAGGAAAGTTTTATATACGATACACATAAACCAAACCCGTAGTGGGGAAAAATAACGAGTAATAGTCTAGACTGCTTATTGTTCTAGTAAAACTAGAAAACACAGCTAGACTAGAGCAAGAAACTAGTGTTGTCTGTCGATTATCTCCTTTCCTTTCCGCACTTTCCTCCCATCACTCGTTGTTCGGGTCCGACTGTTCGGGCGGTTCCACCTGAAACGAAGGGGTGGGGGGCTTGGACACCTCCCGTTCCTCTCTCGCGATACCACTCATCT
>JAQCNR010000076.1 GCA_028274925.1 Halovenus sp. | reverse complement strand
TCGCCGGGAGGGGATGCTGTCGCCGTCGGTCTGGCGCTGCGGAGTCTTGATGTCGCTCGGTCGTGCTGTGCTGAGGCGCGCGTTGTCGATACTGTCCTGTCGGGAGTCCCGAGCCGAGTCGTCCGCCGACTCGCTCTCGGACGCCCTGTGTGACCGACTCGACCGATATCCCATCGTATTGGCACGTTGTTTACTGCGGGCCTATTTAACTGTTCGGTGCTTGGATTTTCACGACGTGCGGATAAATTTATGCATGATGAGCGAATGGACGAATATACCTGAATGAGCTACGCGGAGACACGTGAGCATCTCTTGGACGAACTCGACCGGGTCAAAGTCATTCTCTCGGGCGCGGCCACCCTGGAGGACGAGAGTGTTTCCACTCCAGAGCCGACCGCAGAGACACGGCCTGCCGAGGGCACACTGCCAGCGCCGGGCGAACTCCCGCTGTCGCTTCCGGACTACGACCGCGAGCGCGTCGTCAGGCGGCGGCAAGCGATTCAAGAGCGAGTTGACGGGACAGCCGACGATGTCACACTCCGATTGCGATTGCTCGCAGAGCGATTCTCCCTCACTCGCCGTCACTGCGACGTTCTCCTCCTCGCACTCGCTCCGGACCTCGACCCCTCGTTCAAGCAGCAGTATCGGGTGCTATACAACGACGAGAACGCTACCCGTCCGACCGTGGGACTCCTTGCCGACGTGTTCGCCTGGACCGACGCCCAGCGGCACGTTGCCACGGAACTCGTCGGCAGCGACTCGCCGCTGCGCCGGCACGGGCTCGTGAATCTCTTCGAACCCGAAGACCCCGGCGGCACTGCTCTCGATCGGGAGATTAAACTCACCGAGCGTATCCGCTCGTATCTGGAGGGTCACGACGGACTCGACCCCGCGCTCGACGACGTCGCCTCGCTCGTGCCCGCCGAGAGGGCCGTCGCCGACCTCCGTCTCGATGGCGACGTCCACGACCGCGTTTCGACGTGCACCAGCGGTGACGACACCCCGTCGCGATACTACTTCTACGGCCCGACCGGCTCACAGAAGCGCCGGGCCGTCGAGGCGATTGCGGACGACACCGTGCTCCGGGCGGACTTGCGAGACGTCGTCGACGCTGGGTCGCTCGCCCACGCACGCCGCGAGGCGCGCCTACTGGACTGCACGCTCCACCTTACGGGCGCGACGGACGCTACCACTGAGACGGCTCCCGCACCCGAGGCAGCCGCCGCACAGGCGATTCCCCACCAGCGGGAGACTCCGTCGATCGACGCCATCTTCGAGTCGCTCGCCGACCTCGGGACGGACGTGTTCGTGACGGGCACGGAGACCTGGACGCCGACGGAGACGCTCTCGACCGGGATAGACGCCATCGTGGAGTTTCCCTATCCATCTCTCGAATTGCGCCAGGCGTTCTGGGAGCGACACGCCCACGAACTCCCCGAGGGCGTCGACCCGGGGGTGCTGGCGGGCACGTTTCGGCTCACGCAGGGGGAGCTCGACGCGGCACTCTCGACGGCACGCTCGCTCGCCGAGGGCGACGAGTTGACCGCCGACGACGTCTACGAAGGCTGCAGCGCCCAGTCCGCGGGAGGGCTGTCCGAGCTCGCCCAACGCATCGAACCGAACAACAACTGGTCGGACATCCAGTTGCCCGAAGACACCATGCGAAAGCTCCGCATCGTCCGCAACCACGTCAAACACCAGGCGCGCATCTACAGCCAGTGGGGCTACGACGAGAAGTTCTCCCGGGGTACTGGCGTCGTCTCGCTGTTCTCCGGGCCGTCGGGGACGGGGAAGACGATGGCCGCCGAGGTGCTCGCCGACGACGTGGGGATGGTCCTCTACAAAATCGACCTCTCCTCGGTCGTCAGCAAGTACATCGGCGAGACCGAAGAGAACCTAGAGGAAATTTTCGAGGCAGCGGAGAACTCCAACGCCATCTTGCTGTTCGACGAGGCCGACGCCGTCTTCGGCGACCGCGCGCAGGTCTCTGACTCGACGGACCGCTACGCCAACGTCGAGGTGAACTACTTGCTCCAGCGAATCGAGTCCTACGACGGCGTCGTCCTGCTGACGACGAACTACGAGTCCAACATCGACTCGGCGTTCAGCCGTCGCATCGACCACACCGTCTCCTTCACCCCGCCGGAGCAAGCGACGCGTGACGCCATCTGGCAGGGCGTCTTTCCCGACGCCGCACCGCTTGGCGACATCGACTACGACTTCCTCGCCGAGTTCGAGTTCACCGGCGGCCAGATTCAGACCATCGGCCAGACGGCGGCCATCCTCGCGGCCGACGACAGCGAACGCATCGAGATGGAACACGTCGTCCAGGCGATTCAACTCGCCTCCGAGAAGGAGGGCCAGATGCTCGATTCCAACGCCTTCGGCCAGTACCGGGACCTCCTCTACACGGCCGACGATACCGCTGACGACGGTGACGAGACTGTCGACACACACGACGAAGAGGACACGACCGAGCCGCGCGAATCTCCGGAATCGGTCGTTCGTGCCTTTTTTGATCACCTCGACGCTGGCGATGGTGCAGCCGCCCATAGCCGGTATCATTCGAGCGCGATAGCCGACCAGTTTTCCTACCAGCAACTGGCCAAAATCCGACAAGATACTCTTGAAATCGTCAGCGGATTCGAACGTATTCGCGATGATTCGGAGACAGTCGTCCTACGCTTCACTCAAAATCTCAACGGTAATCGGACGCAGCTCGACTACGAACTCCGACTCGACGATGGTGAGTGGCGTATTTTCAATTTCGGACGGGCACGCAGCGATGACGTGGTCATCGAGTCCTGACAGGCGCTTCTGTTGCGACTGTGTCGAGTTCCACAACGGCATTGACCGTCATCGGACGCCTGTCCGGCAGCTTCTGCGTTCGTAGTCGAGGACATGTTTTCTGTTTAATAGAGGAGGGCTGTAATCGCTGACGTTGAAGACGACGTAGTTGCCGACCGTGAACGCGCGGGCGTTGATGTCTTCACAGGCTTTCGCTGCTTGCGGCCCGGTATGAATCCGTACGTCACCTAGCTGGTCGCCCATCCGCTCTTCCATCGCTCGTTGAATCGATGAGTCCAGCGAGCGACCGGGCGAGGAAATTACGTTCCGGACGCTCTCGGGCGTGTCCGTCGTCCCGGTCGGACCGTCCCGATAGGCGGCGACGGTACTCCGACGAATCGAGAGTGCGTTTTGGGAGTCGCTGTGTGGCAGGCAGGCAGGCCATTGCCACGCGTTCCTGGCTGTGGTCTATCGCTCGGAGGACGGCCATCACGTCGGTTGCCATCTGTGAGCGTTACCCGCCGAACAGGGCACGTTTGATCAGTCCAGTCAGTGATTTCGCCTGCGATGGTCCGGTGAGTGGGCCGCCGTCGATACCACCGGTATTGAATCCCGGTTGGCGATACCCGTCGATTTCGGCGTCGGTGAGGTGATACGGTTCGTACAGGTCCGCGTGCTGGTACCGAATCGTCTGCTCGTAGAGACCCTGGCCCAGAATACGGAACGGCTCGGGCGGTTCGACTCCCAGCCGTAGATAGGCGTCCCGGACCTGACACGTGAGGTGGTGCAAGACTAATCCCTGGATGATCTCAGTCGAGAGGTCGTTGTCCAGCGTCGTCTGTGGCGGTGTCATCTGGAGTTGGGCGTCTGCCGGGCGGTCCTGAGTATGGGACCGCTCACCGACAGTCTTCTCCTTGACAGTGCCACCGGCCCCTTTAGTCTGGTAGAGGACATCGACTGCAGAGACTTCCTCGATCGGTTCGGCCCCTGCATCCAGACGCTCGGTCACCATCTCCGCCAATGCCGTCACGAGATCGTAATCGTCCGTGATTCCCTTGACGTGGTCGAGCGGGTCGAACTCCTCGGGCGCGGCGAGGTAGTCCTGGAAATCCAGTCCCAAGAACACGTCGGCACGAAAGACGATTCCACCGCCAATGTCTTCCGGCACCTCAACGATCGGGTCGATATTTGGCCGGAGGCTGCTGTGGTACTGGTGTGCGTACTCGCCGAAATGGTGTTCGAATTCCTCGAAATCAAGCGCGAAGACGGAGCCGAGTGTGTGCGCGAGCCACACCGGTGTCAGTCGCGGCTCGAACGTCGGGTAGCCGCGTTCACGCTGGACGTAGTACTTGGCATAGGCATGTGTCTGTTCGAGATAAACTGCTTCGTTGTTCGATTGTTTGGCTGCTCTATAGGGGTAGGCATCCTGATCATGTGCCGTTATTTCCCCATCTGTTTTCCGGATATCCAAGACATGTTCCTCATTATTGTTATCAATTATACTCAACCCGATGAGATCATCAGTTTCACCGGTGATTTGGCCATCCATATTTACTCTCTCCGGCTTTCACCAGCCTCAGTGTCTGTAGTAGCAGGCAGTTCAATGCCCATTTTTGCGAAGAGGGCAAGCACGCGGTCTTCGACGCCGAGTGCTTTACCGACTTCGTATACGACGTAGTAGTCGTTGCGGTGAAGTATATCTTTCCCGACGTGGATCGTACCACCGACGGCCAGTGACACAGCTATCGCTTCAGGCTGGCTGAGATTGAACTCCGCGGCAATCGTCTGTGCGATGCCGGTCGTCGTTCCGGCCGCAGCGACGTGTTCGGCATACTTGTAGGCGTCGCGAAGTTGGTCTGAGTCGACATCGACAAGGCTCAGTTCGGCCTCTTCGAGACCACTCGCGGCCTCGTCTAGCGAGACAT
>JAQCNR010000066.1 GCA_028274925.1 Halovenus sp. | reverse complement strand
CGACATCCTCGTCTGCGTCCTGTAGCTGTGCCCAGAGGGGCTGCTCTGCCGATGGATCGTATGCCTCTGCGAGTTCCGCATCAGCCAGCCCACACAGCGGCGACCGGAGGGCCCCGTACAGGGCGATGTCGTCCGTTGGGTCGACCAGTGTCCGGCAGAGCGCGAGCAGTGCGCGTATCTCTGGGGTTTCGAAGAACCCCTCACCCTTGACAACTCGATAGGGGATGTCAATTCTCCGGAGCGCTCGTTCGTAGTCTTTCAGTTCACTACGTGACCTGATGAGGACAGCAATATCGCCCGGTGTGACAGTCGACGACCCTGTTCCGTTCGAGTTGTCATCCGTCACGGGCGTCTCGTCGGCAAGCAGTTCGGCGATACGGTTCGCAAGCGCCCGTGCTTCCAGGTCTGCCGGTTCGGACGCCGGGAGACCACGGAGGTCGTGGTCAGGTTCGAGGAACCGATTTCGAAGTGTCTCCTCGACTGGGACTGGGACGTACTCGATACGTGGGGTCCAGCTATCGACGCCAGTCCGGCCAGCGTCGAGTGGCTCCGGCGCTATCTCGTAGGCGTTGTCGGGACCGGCTTCAAACACCATTTCGAACAACCCATTGATTACTGCGAGCGTGGGCGGTAGCGTTCGAAAGTTCGTTCGCAGGGTCGACCCGTCGTCGGGTGTCCCGTTGACAGCGTTCGCCTCTTTGAGGTCGTTCCGTGCCGCCTCGAACACGGTCACGTCGGCACCACGGAAGCGGTAGATACTCTGTTTCTCGTCGCCCACTAGAAACACGTTGTCCGCATCAAAGTCGTCATCGAAGACGAGTGCCTGTATCAACTGCCACTGATGATGGTTCGTGTCCTGGAACTCGTCCACCATCACGAATCGGATGTCTTCCCGGAGGTCGTCGAGTTGCCCGTCCTCGCTGTCGGTCAACAATCGGTGGGTCTCCTGGATAAGGTCGTCGTAATCGAGCACTTCACGGCGCTCTTTCTCGCGCTGATAGCGTGCGGTGGCTTCCTGACTCAGCGATGCCAGGGCACGGAGCAGTTCGTAGGCCTCTCTGTCGTCGTCAGGACTTGCGTCGATGTCATACCCCTTTAGATCAAGATTTTCGAGGAGTCGCTCCATTGCGTCGGCGAACGCCTCGGCCGGGGAGTCATCGCTCTCCCTGAATGATTTGTTCCCGAAGTATGTCCCCTCGTCGTAACGGTCGTTATCGCCGTTCGTGAGGATATCGTAGAGTTCGAGAGACTGCTCGAGATGATCGAGCGCCGAACATTCTTCTCTGTCGGTGGAGGTCCAGTCGAGCCACCACTCGTGGAAATCCCCACCCAGGTATTTCATCGGGTTCGTTCCGTACCTCTCCTGAACGTCTGGGTCATCGAGCAGATTCCCAATAGTGTCGACATCCGCTTCGATTTCACGATGAAGTGTCTCGGAGTACTCGTCCAGCATCTCGAGTGTCGGCAGAAACTCTATGTACTCGTCTGCGTCCTCGAACGACTCCAAGAACTCGATCCAGCTCTCCGTCAGGCGTCGCTCCGAGAGCAGATCCGTGACGATCTCGACGAGTTGCGATCGACTGTACTGCCGTGCGAGTGTCTCGACTTCCGGTGGTTCCTCTTCGACGATTTCGGTCGCAATCCGGTTCGAAAGATTATCCTGTTCCTCCTCCTCGAGCACGTCGAAGTTAGGATCGACCGCATCCGGCAGCGTGGCGTACTCCTCGAGGAGCCGATTGCAGAGCCCGTGAATCGTATGAATGTAGCCCGACTCGAGTCCGTCTGCGGCGGCACGCCAGCACCGCCACGTTTCGGGGTCGTCGACGTCAGCCAGATGGTCGTAGATTTCCTCACGAATCCTGTGTTTGAGCTCCTCGGCAGCTCGCTCGGTGAACGTCGTAACGACGATCTGCTCCGGCAGGCGGCGCGCTACATCCGGGTCGCTCACGTGTTCGATGTCCTCGTGTAGCCGGTACGGGACTGTCGTGCCATCAGTGCCGTCGTCACTCGACGCCTGTTCACCTGCGTGTGTTGCCTCCATAGTACCGTCACTGTTCGTCGCCGCCAGAGCATCCGGACCGTCGAGATGTGCACGGAGGATGGCTATGTAGCGACGTGTGAGCGTGGTCGTCTTTCCGGAGCCAGCACCTGCGGCCAGCGTCACGTTGCGGTCGAGCGTCCGTACCGCGCGCTTCTGGGAGTCGGTGAGGTCGAACGAGTCACCGTCCGCCCGGTCGTCATTGCCGGGCTCAGGGTTGTCGTTGGGATTCATTGTTCCTCCTCCGGTTGCTCGCCGACCGGAATGTACGCTGCCGGTGACCCATCCTCCTCGAGACGTGCTCGAATGTCGTGTCTGCGGTGGTGGCGGACGTCACACGCCATCCGATACGGACAGTGATTACAGCCAGCGTCGCTGGCCGAGAGAACCGTCGGATGGAACGAACCCGCTTTGACGGCCGTTGCAATCCGTTCGATGCGAGCCGGTATCTCGTTCTGGAGAAACGCCTCGAATTCCTCGCGCTCGTCGAACTGAAGATGGTTATGATAGCGCAGCAATTTGGCACTCCGTTTGGTGCGGTGCGCGGCGTCTTCTTTTGCTCCAATCGTGCCGCTATGGACCGAGAGTGACTCGCCTGGATTGACCTGGTAGTACGACCCGCCGACGGGATCGCCACCATATGCCGATTCAGCCAGCAGGAGATAGACCGGCAACTGGAACGCATATCCATCGAGAGTATCATCCTCGGAGGGCGTGGATCCGGTTTTGTAGTCGTATGCCACGAGTTCGTTGTCCGGCGTCGCGTCCAGCCGGTCGATTTTCCCGTGCAACGTGGCGGTCGTCCCGGGCAAGCTGACCGGCGACTCGGAGAGCACGGGTGCATCCGATTCCCTGGAGTTCAGACCGACATGTCCCTCGAGTGCGACGGGACGTGCCGGCGTCGCAGCGAGGTTCGTCTCCATTTCGAGGAAGCGCCGGAACAATCCGGGAGGCCCGTCCGGATCGCCGGGACCAGCGGGGTCATCACCGAGTCCGTCGAACAGTGCCGACATGTACCGATTGTGAAAGAGTGTACCGGGAGCATCGAACTCCTCGAGCTCGATGACGGCCGTCTCGTAGAGGAGTGCAGCAGCATCGTCGAGTTGTTCCTCAGTGACTTCCTGGTGACCTTGCTCTTGCCAGGTTCGGTAGAATGTTTCGAGGACTGTATGGATATATCCTCCCTGTTTCCGTGCATCCCATTCGATTTCGATCTCTTCAGTCTCATCGATGTCCAGCACATCCCGCATGTAGTATTTGAATCCACAGTCCGCGTATCGTTCCAGCGCAGTCGGGCTGAACGGTCCCGCACCCGCTCCGAGCCCAGCGGCAATACTCTCGTCGACGTGGCCGTCGAACCGCCCGGGCTCGTCACTCGCCCGCGCTGCCGCGACACCGAGGCCACGCTCCAGTCGCTGGTGGGTGTGTGACCCATCACCCCCGATGTCGAAGTCGCGGATCGATTGCTGGGCCTCCTGCGCACTCGTGCCACCGGTGTCTATCGCCGCTGCGAGGGACCGATGCACGTCGGTCCGGGTTGCGGGCAGGGGTTGCTCGCTCTCTCCATCGGACTCGGGAAGGGTCGTCACCCGGTCCAGTTCCGTGATGACGTCAGCAGGGATGTACGGGTCGCCGTTCGCGTTCGTCTCCGGTCGACTCAGTCGGAGCCGTGCAGGTCCTGCCAGCAATGTGGCAAACGAGTGGCGCGTCTGCTGAATGGGGTCGACCTCGGCGAACTCCTCGTGGGCGTCGTTGAGTTGGCGCGCGAACGCGAGTCGCCGTGTCCGCGACGGCGTGTGGTCGGTGGTCAACCCCGGCACGAAGACGACCTCGAACGGGTTCACGACTGCCTCCATCGGCGTGACCAGCTGGACGCTGCCACGCTGTCGGCCGATCTGGACATCGACGGTTCGTCTCTCGAGCAGTCGCCGAAACGCCGTGACGCTGTGTTGCTCGGACAGACCGCCGACCGCGTCTCCCGCACGAACCGCCTCTCGTAGGGCACGGGCCTCACGCCGGTGCAGCTGGTCGTCTGCGAGTGCATCGTCAGCGAGATCCAGCTGGTCGTCGACCGGTACCCCCAGAGCGTCAAAAAGCGTCTCGAGGACAGCCCCTGGCTGGGCCGAACTGACGAACGCCTCGCAGGCCTCGACGGTGGTGTCGACATGCGCTCGCAGCGGTGCGTCGAGGTGTGAGCGGAGAGAGCCGATCTGCGTTGCCTCCAGTCGCCCGGACATCTCGGTGATCACTCTCAGGTCATCGTCGGATGCCGGACGAACGAGCGGGTTCGAAAGCAGTTCACAGAGTGGCTCCTGTCGGTCCGGCTGCTGGCCGAGTTCGATTGCCGCGTCGAGCAGGTGTCCGGTCATCGTGGTGAAAAACTCGTGGGACCTGGTGTACGAAACCGGAATGTCGGCTGCCTGGAGTTGTGCCACCAGCGGCTCTGCATAACTGTTCTCGTCGTAGAGCGCAATACAGATATCCGCCGGCTCGATGCCCGTGGCAGCGCCGTCGGGCGTCGACTCCTGATCCGCGGCTGTGTCTGGGGCTGTCTCCGGTCCACCGGTGAGGAGCGTGCGGACATCCCGGACGACCGCTGCAACTTCCGTCCCGATCGACGGGTACGTCCGGTACTGCAGGTCCGTCGGGCAAGCCAGTTCGTCCCCGTGTTCAGTTTCGTATCGGTAGAGTTGCGCTGCGACCGAAGCACCCTCCGAGCGCGTCTCGATCGCCCGGAGTTCGTCGGTCAGGTCAGCGCCACCGAGGGCCGAATACCAGCCGATGGTCCGGGCAAGCGTTGCATCAGCGCCACGTGGCGGGTCAGTGTCGGTCACGCGAGGCAGTACGATTGCAATGTCGAACGTAGCAGTACAGACCTCGAGCAGATTTCGTTCGAGCGGGGAGAGCGTCTGTCGGGCTCCAATGATGAGAACGTCGGTCGCGGGGAACGTCGCCGACAGGACTTCTCCACCGCTCCGGATGGCGTGCAGATACCGTTCGGCCCGGAACGTCTTCTCTGTTCCCAGCGTCTCGTCACGGACATCGTAGGTGTGCTGGAGCAGGGTTGCAAGCGGGTCGGCCAGGGCCGGCACACCGACCTCGCGCAGGCGCGTCCGGACTCGCTGTGGAGTGTCGAGGCCGGCGAACTCGAGCAGCGTGAGGAGGTTCGCGGCCTGGTCCACGAGTCCCGTTGCCGGTTCCCCGTCAGTGAACAGTGGATGCTCCGGGTCCGAGAGGCGTGTCAGCGCCCGTTCGACGATGTACTCTCGCTCCGCCATCGTCACGTACGTCGCCGGGCCGCGGTGGGTGTCGGCTTCGTAGACCTTGTTGACGAACCCGTCGAAGCGTGTAACCCCAACCGTCAGTGGCGAGCCGTGTTCCTCCCACGCGGCATCGAGAACGTCGTCGTTGACGGCTGACTGCGTGAGATATTGCACCGAGTGAGGAGCGCCTGTGGTCCGTTCGGCGGCCCAGGCACACGCGCGGCCCCGAGCATGTGGAACGTCCTGATTCGCAAAGATACGCACTGTCGGCATACACTCCCTGTTCCGGCGTACCTCTTAATCTTTTCTCAGGTATGTGTCCACAGTCACGCCCGGAACCCTATTGATTGCGTAGAATGGACATTCAAGTAAACCGTGTCTGTTGTACGTCGGCTTGCGAAACAGGTGGATTGCATGTTAGCCCATGGCCTGTCCACGTTTCCGATTCGCATCGAGGACCCGGCGTCGCGTCGCCGCGGTTCCGTGTGCGTCGCCGATATGGCTGTCGAGGGCCCCTCCATCGGTCGTCGAGCGCTCGAACGCGGAGTCTGCACACTCGCCGACGATTGTACTGACGCTGTGCTCGCTCACATCGAGATTCCGGATACTCGGACGGCGTTTCTCGTCACCGAGGACCGGACTCACACAAATATCGTCCGAGGTATGGCGGAATCCTACATAGAGATTTCAGCGGATCTACGCATGATTATCGGGGGTTTCAATACTCACACGCTATTGTTAACGTAATTATCAGATATGGATGATAAACAGCCCTCATTCAGATGTTGTTCCCAAGAGACGCCGCTCTCAATGACAGTCCCGTAATTTAAAGAAAATGATAGAGCGCGCTGTCATATGGACTGTCTGAGATACGCGTATTTTCGCAAGTATCGGTGAAGTGTGAAGAATGCTTGCTCAGTAGATTCCTATATGTTTGCTCCGGATGCGGCGGTGCTGTTCCGTTTGACAAAACAGTATTCTTAGGATGCACGCCGACTGTTTCACATTTTTTCAACGATGTCTTTCGCCAGCTCTATCAGAAAAATTTCTCTATTCGTGTCTCGTGTATAGTATCTACCGAGTTCACGCGAAAGGTACCCGTAAACTAGTAAACCAGAATTATACTCACACCGCTCAGCAAGTTCATTATTGTTAACTTGAGAGCGTGTCATAGGAAACTTCGCGCGGTCTGTCTATCCAACTCTTGTCAAGAGCCCCGTGCAAGATAGAGGGCGCGTCTCTTGCACTTGCTTCCCGTAATGACATAGCTGAAACGCCCGATACAGGCTGTCCATTATAATCTGTAGGAATGAACAGCAGATTGGAGAGCATTCACTACGTCAGCCGGAGTTGGGAGTATGTACTCGATATAGTCTCTGTGAGAGAGTTTTGCAACATCACATCTGTGTATGCCGTCTCTTCCTGTAGAATAGCTTTGAGCGCCCTCCCGATGCGTATCGTCATCTCCGAAAATGCCGTCCAATTCTTGTAGCTCGTTATCGTCAATATCTTCGTAATAGCCGACTTGAACGCTGATGGTATCGCTTTCCTGTGGACTGTTATACGGAGTCTCATCGAGGGGACTGTGCAAGATTTTCTTGTTGTTGAGATTGTATTCACAGGGTAAAAAGTCGTACCCTCCGGCCATATCCTCTGGCTCATCTTCCTTTTTAGACTGCTTATTATCAGAATTACCTGTTTCGTCTCCGTTCCCGCCAATACAGCCTGAGAACCCGCTAACACCGGCCGCGCTAACCAGAGCGAGTAACGTTCGACGTTTCAATCTGATCCAAGTGTGCCTTCCATTCATAATAACTTTTTGGGAGCATATTTGAGCGGTGTTTAAGAGTAAAAAGTGAGACGTGATGATTCTGTGGTGCTCTATGCCAGAAATCACACGCCTCAGCGGAAGTAACGACTGGATTGATCTGGATTTTGTGGGGCGAGAGCGGACACCCGAGCTCGCAATGAAGCTGGGTATTCATATTCACCTGGCGGGACTATCACTTTCGGATACTATATATTTTTGATGATTTGGGCATCCAACGCTCTTGAAAGGCCGTTCACGACTGGATGCAGA
>JAQCNR010000054.1 GCA_028274925.1 Halovenus sp. | reverse complement strand
GCCACCGGCAAGGACGTCGTCGCCAACGGCGAGAATCGTGCCGTCGCCCGACAGCGACAGCGGCGGGGCCTCGGCGTCGTCTTTCGTCCCGACGACAGCCAGCGTCGGCGTCGGTGGAATTGGACCTGTGGGTGAGTCGTTGTACAGCGAAACGTTCCCGCCGACAACCGGCACGTCGAGTGTCTTGCACATGTCTGCGAGGCCGTCGACAACGTCCGAGAAGCCGCCGTAGACGTCGGGTTTCTCGGGGTTGCCGCCGTTGAGACAGTCCACCGCCGCGTGGGGGAGTGCTCCCTTGGCAGCGAGGTTCGTCGCGTTTTCGAGTGCTGTTGCCCGCGCACCCTCGTAGGCGTCGGCGTCGGTCCAGTTGGGGTCGGCACCAGAACTGATTGCCAGCCCGATATCTGCCTCTCGGACCGAGAGGACGGCCGCGTCGTCGCCGGGCCGAACGGCACTGCGAACCTGCACCTCGTGGTCGTACTGCCGGTAGACCCAGCGTTTCGAGGCCGTATTCGGACTGGAGAGCACGCCTTCCAGTGCGTCCTCGACGGAGACATCCGGGCGGTCAGTGGCCGGTTCAGGTCGCGGTTCGGTCGGCAGGTCGTTCATCGGTGCGCCCTCGCCGAGGAACTCCGCGTCGACATCAACGACCGTTTCGCCCTCGAAGGTACAGCGATAGGTGCCGTCGGTGACCTCACCGATGACAGACGCGCCGAGGTCGTAGCGTTGGGCAATTGTTTTGACCGCGTCGACGTTCTCCGGCGTGACCTCGTAACACATCCGCTCCTGTGATTCCGAGAGGAGAATCTCCAGTGCGGTCATATTCGGCTCTCGCTGGTGGACATCCTCGAGTGCGATATCGGCACCGAGGCCGCCCTTGGAAACCATTTCACTCGACGCGCCGCCGAGGCCGGCCGCACCGAGGTCCCGTGCAGATTCGACGAGGTTGTCCCCAACCAGTCGCTCGCTCGCCTCGATCAGCAGTTTCTCGGTGTACGGGTCGCCAACCTGCACCGCGGGTCGGTCCTCAGTTTTGGCGTCTTCCGAAAGGTCCTCGCTCGCGAAGGAGGCACCGCCGAGTCCGTCGCGTCCGGTGGCGTTGCCGACGAGGACGAGTTTGTTGCCGGGCCGTTGGGCCTCGGCAATGACGAGTTCGTCCGGGTCGTCAATCAGACCGACGCAGGCGACGTTCACGAGCGGGTTGCCCTCGTAATCGTCGTGGAAGGCAACGCTACCAGCGACCGTCGGGACGCCGATACAGTTGCCGTAGTGGCTGATTCCCTCGACGACACCCTCGAAGAGATAGCGCGAATGCTCGGCGTCGAAGTCGCCAAAGTACAGCGAGTCAGCCAGCGCGATCGGATACGCACCCATCGACAGCGTGTCGCGGACGATGCCGCCAACGCCCGTCGCCGCGCCGTCGAACGGGTCGACGTAGGAGGGGTGGTTGTGACTCTCGATACCCATCGTGATGTAGGTCTCAGACCCGTCCTCACCGACTGGCAGGGAGACGACGGCGGCGTCGTCGCCGGGACCGATGACAACTTGCTCACCCGTCGAATCGAACGCGCTCAGTAGTGGTCGCGAGGAGCGGTAGGCACAGTGTTCACTCCAGAGATTCTCGAACAGTGCCGCCTCGGCGGGAGTGGGTTCACGACCAAGATGATCGACAATAAGTTCGTGATCGGACTCGGCCAGACTCATTGTGGTGTGATTGCCACAGGCCGGTAAAAGCGTTTTCTATGCGCGGCGGTCAGGAGAGGTCGCAGGTCATCTGCGGGTCATCCTCTGGAATGGTCGTCAGCGCCTTGTCGATGCGGTTGACCGGTTCACTGGGCTGCAGTGCTGCCGACCACTTCGGCTCGGTCCGGGCCGCGTATCTCGCGATCGTCATCGGCGACCGCGCCTGGTTGTTGTACTCTTGGAACTCGTACTCTCCAGTCCCTTTTGGCGTGTCTCGGACTGCCATCCCGGGCACCTCCTCGAGAATTGCTGCGCTGTTTGCCGTCCCTGCCGCCTCGAAGGCCTGGATGATCGCCGAGGCAGTGGTAAAGGCCGACCCCGTGAACATGTCGGGGACGACGCCGTAGGCACTGGTGTGATTCTCGGTGAACCAGTCGTTGACTTCGTTGTCGTATTGGTTCCAGAAGTACCGACAGGCAATCGGGCCAAAGGGCAGGAGATTGTCGACGACGAACTGGGACAGTTCCCGGGTCCCAGTCTGGGCCTCGACAGAGTCGAGTGCGCTCGCGCCAACTTCGCGGAAGGTCAGCCGCGAGGGAGCCTGACTGAACGTTTCTAGTTCGTACTCACCCTCCAGGAAGGCCTCAGCGTAGAAGGTCGCTGTTTGCCCGGTCGCACCGATCACGACCGCGTCGGTATCCTGGTGGTCGCCGTCGGGGCCGAACAATCCTTCGAGGACTTGCCGCCAGCCTTCGGTCACGAGTCCGACTGGATTGAACTGCTCGATGAACTCGATTGAGCCTTCAGTTTCGAAAATGCGACGGTAATTACCAACAACGTCCCGGCCGAAACTGCTGTCGACGCCAAGCAGTGCGACCTTGTCGATATCCGGGTCTTCAACAATATTCAGTGCACCCGCACGCGAAGTCATCGCAGTGTTCTCGGTGGTCCGGAAAAGTTGGTCACGACACTGCGCGCTATCGGCGGTAACCTGACTCGTCGTGCCCTGCCCGACGAACATCGGAATATCCGTCTGGTTGAGGACGATGTTGTTCACTCGGACAATCCCGTCAGAGCTACTGGTCCCGTAGAGCAGGTCACACTGGTCGACCAGGTCGGTCGCCACACTCGCGGCCGCTTCCGCGTCGCTTGCTGTATCACGGATCAACAACTCGATTTCGACCGAGCCCGCACCCTCGATATCCTCGACGGTGTAGCGGACCACGCCGCCATTGAGGTCGTCCATGAGGACTGCCGGGTCGGTCCCGTAGCCGTCGTCAGTCCAGTTTATTTGTGGCGTTTCCGCTGTTAATGGCTGTGGGCTGTCTTGATTGTTCTTGTATGCAAAGCCGCTCAATAGCCCGGTCAGACCCTGGTGTGCAAACTCTGGTCCGTTCGCACCAGAGATATCCTGAAGAACACCAATCGTGAAGGCGTCCTCGCTCGCTTGACTCGTCGTTCCCCCAGTATCATCACCATTGTTGCCGGTATCCCCGTTGCCGGTGTCGTCCCCGCCGGAACACCCCGCAAGTGCAACGACAGCGCCCACTCCCGCCGCGCGGAGCGTCTGCCGCCGAGAGACCATCCCTGAATCCATACCTTATCGCACGGTACTGTCCTGTATGAATGTTTTTGTACACGAGAGATAATTTCAACCCGGACAAAGAACGTTTTAGAAACGACATACCCACCGTCAGCGGAGGCTACCGAGGTGTAGAATATGAATGTCCTAATATGACAGTACAATTAAAAGTGAGTTGCCGAGCAGGTGCTACACGTAGTCAGCAATTTATTTAGCCTGTAGACGTCACCGTGCCCGTAGTTCACTTGCTCGTTCTGAAGGAAGTCCGTACAATCGCAGGATGCCGCGGTCGGTTGCCGTCTCCAGATTGCTGATGAAAAAAACCGCAAGCATGTCACGGGCCGACTCCGCGATGAGAAGATGGCATGCGACAAGTGACTACTTATTTGCGCTCGCGCTAGTACAGAGGTAAGGACAGCTATGCGCGAGTTTGTCTTTGACCTTGTCTATGAGGACGTACCTGCCCCGGTAGAGAGACTGGCGAGTGAATCGGGACAGATATCTTCGACAAGTATCGGGGGCTGCATCGACACCGACGAGTTCTGGCGCCTCGAACGGTTCCGCGGTCCAGCAGACGCACTCGAACAGTGTGCAGACATGGAGTCAGACTGGCTGTTGACAGCCGAACAGATCACAGCAGAATCCTGTACCGGAGAGAGCCACGTCGAACTCCTCGAACAGACGAACACAGAGTGTGAACTCTACTATCACGTAAAGAATGTCGGTGGTTGCGAGTCGATTTCGACGTTGGCTGCTGAGTACGTCGGGACCGACGTGTTGTTCGAGGTCGAACGCGAAACCGACAGAGAGACGTGGACTGTGATGATGGATGACGAAGAGGGTGTGGGGTTGTTTTACGACGCGGTGCAAGTGTCGCTCCAGCCGGGCATCC